>JBEPXU010000023.1:0-14143 GCA_041641735.1 Ectothiorhodospiraceae bacterium | reverse complement strand
CCAGTCCGGATGCTCCTCAAGGTTCTGCTGCTCTACCCTGTCGGGCCGATCAACGTCGACATCATAGCGGCGCTCACTACCATCCCTAAGTTTGAGCTGATAGGTGATGATGCCCACGTTTATTAATCGGTGGTTTACAGGGTTTCAGCAGCAAAGTCGGCCAGGCGTGAGCGCTCACCACGCAACAGGGTCATGTGACCGCTGTGTTCCCACTCCTTGAAACGGTCGACTACATAGGTCAGGCCCGAGTTGGTTTCCGTGAGGTAGGGGGTATCGATTTGAGCGATATTACCGAGGCAGACGACCTTGGTGCCGGGGCCGGCCCGGGTGATTAGGGTTTTCATCTGTTTCGAGGTGAGGTTTTGTGCCTCATCGATAATGATGAATTTGTTGAGGAAGGTCCGTCCACGCATAAAGTTGAGCGAGCGGATTTTGATGCGTTTGTTCAGCAGATCATTGGTGGCGGCACGTTCCCAGTCGCTGTTGTGCTCGGACTGGGTGAGAACCTCCAGGTTGTCCATCAGCGCCCCCATCCAGGGCGTCATCTTCTCCTCCTCGGTGCCGGGCAGGAAACCAATGTCCTCACCGACAGAGACGGTGACACGGGTCATAATGATCTCGGCATAGCGCTGGTCATCGAGTGTCTGTGCCAGTGCCGCGGCCAGGGTCAGCAGGGTTTTACCGGTACCGGCCTGGCCGACCAGTGAGATAAAATCGATCTCCGGGTCCATCAACAGGTTGAGGGCGAAGTTTTGCTCGCGGTTACGCGCGCTAATGCCCCAGACGTTGTGATTTTGTGCGGTGAAATCGCGGGTGGTTTCGATAATCGCATCGCCATCCACCACCTGGCGCACGATGGCCTGGAAACCCTCTTCCTCGGGCAGGTGAATAAACTCGTTGGGATACCACTCCTGGACCTCCGGGCCGCTGAGACGGTAGAAAGTGCGGCCCTCCTCTTGCCAGGAGTGCATCTCCTTGCTGTGTAGATCCCAAAAGTCATTGGAGAGTTCACTGGCCCCGCTGTAGAGCAGTTCAACATCCTCAAGGACCTGGTCGTTGCGGTAGTCCTCTGAGTGGATACCGAGTATCGCCGCCTTGATCCGCATGTTGGTGTCTTTGGAGACCAGGGTGACACTACGCTCCTGTTGCTTATGCTTGAGTGCCAGGGCGGTGCCGAGGATGGTGTTATCCGACTTGCTGCCGGGGAGTGAGGAGGGCAGTTGTGCCTCCAGGATCTCAGTCTGGAAGAACAGGTTGCCGCTCGGACTTTTGTTGCTGGAGGTGAAGCTGCCCTGGGATAGTGGTATGCCATTGGCGATGGTTTCGGTGCTGATGTTGATCATCAGTTCGTCCATGAAACGACTTGCCTGGCGGGCGTTTCTGGCGACTTCCGAGTGGCCCTTTTTGTTGTTATCCAGCTCCTCAAGTACCACCATGGGAAGGTAAATGTCATGTTCCTGAAACCGGAACAGGGCGGTCGGGTCGTGCATCAGGACATTGGTGTCGAGAACAAAGAGTCGTTTTTCTGTCATAGTCCGGTGGGATCTGGTTATGTCTGTTAGGTAACTGCCTTACCCGACAGTACCCGATTCATCTGAAATGCGCCATAGCCTGGTGGTGGCTTATGGCGCCTATCTTTTTCAGAGCGCTGCAGAGGAGAGATATTCTCCTGACTAGAGAGCCTCGACGGCCTCCAGCACCTCGGCCACGTGACCTTTGACCTTTACCTTGCGCCACTCCTGCCGCAGGACACCCTTGGCGTCGATGAGGAAGGTGCTGCGCTCAATCCCCATGACCTTCTTGCCGTACATGTTCTTCTCCTTGATGACATCGAACAGTTGGCACAGGGTCTCCTCCTTGTCGGAGAGCAACTCAAACGGGAACTCCTGTTTGGCCTTGAAGTTCTCGTGTGACTTGATGCCGTCACGGGAGACGCCGAGGATTTCCGTATTGAGTTTCTGGAATGCCTTGTAGTTATCGCGAAAGTCCTGGCCTTCGGTGGTGCAGCCGGGAGTGCTGTCCTTGGGGTAGAAGTAGAGCACCACATTTTTACCTTTGAGGTCTTTGAGGCTGATCTCCTGGTCGCCCGTGGCCGGAAGAGAGAAATTGGGGACTTTCTTGTCTACAGTCACACTGCTCATCGTTTCCTTAACTCCAGATTGCTGTTGGTGGTCATACCCTCGGAGGGCTAGCCTTTGCTCGGTTCGAGGACTCCGTCGAGATTAAGGCTGTCACAAAAATCGAGGAACTCATCACGCAGGGTGGCTATCGGGATATTGCTGGGTATGTTGACCGTCATGGTGGCGGTGAACATCGGCGTGCCGGTGTGTGCAGCCCGATAGCTGTCGGTGTAGAGGTCCTGAATATTGATATGGCGATTGGAGAAGAATTCTGCAAGGTGGCTGACAATACCGGGGTGATCCAGGGAGACCACATTGACGCTGTAGGGCAGGCTGGTGGCCTCCTCACGTTGCCCGCCGGTTCGTTTGGTGACGATGGTCAGGTCCAGTCTTTCCTGCATGGCAGGCAGCTGGCTCTCCAGCTTGGCGATAGTGTCCCAGCTGCCCTCAACCATCATCAATATGGCGAATTCGCCACCAAGGATGGTCATTCGGCTGTCCAGAATGTTGGCGCCGGCATCGGTGACAGGGCGGGTCAGGTTCTTGACGATCCCCGGCTGGTCCTCGCCCAGGGCAGATATAACAAGGTATTGCAGGTTTTTGCTACTCATCGCGGGATGTTACTCCGGCTTGGAATCAGGGTAGCCGACAGCGCGGCCTGTTAAACCCAGTCTACCACCATTTTTTTCCACTGCACCCAGGAGCCTTCCATGGCGTAATTTCGCCGCCTCCCTTGTCAGAATCGGGGCGCGCAAGTACCATGCACGATTGATTTTTCCCTTTCTGGAGAACGGTATGTTTCACGGCAGTATGGTGGCTTTGGTGACCCCCATGCAGGAGGATGGCTCGGTCGATGAGAAGAGCCTCGCCCAGCTGGTGGAATTCCATGTCGAGGGCGGCACAGATGCACTGGTAGTGGTCGGCACTACCGGCGAATCGGCAACCCTGGATCATGACGAACACTGTGTGCTGATCAAAAAGTGCGTGGAGATGGTGAACGGCCGCCTGCCCGTCATTGCGGGTACCGGCGCGAACTCCACCCGTGAGGCCATTGATCTGACCCGTTGCGCCATGGAGGGAGGGGCCGATGCCTGCCTGCTGGTGACCCCCTATTACAACAAGCCTACTCAGGAGGGCCTCTATCGCCATTTCAAGGCGGTGGCCGAGGCGGTACCTGTTCCGCAGATCCTCTATAACGTCCCGGGGCGTACGGCCTGCGATATGTTGAATGACACCGTTGAGCGCCTTGCCGGCATCTCCAATATTGTCGGCATCAAGGATGCGACGGGTGACATGGCACGAGGCAAGGACCTGATTGAGCGCTGTGGTGATCGTATCGATGTCTACAGCGGCGATGATGCCACGACACTGGATTTGATGCGGCTCGGTGGCAAGGGCGCCGTTTCCGTCACTGCCAATGTTGCCCCGCGTGATATGCACCTGATGTGTGAGGCGGCACTGAATGGTGATTTTGCTGCTGCCGATGCCATCAACGACAAGTTAATGCCACTGCACAAAAACCTGTTTCTGGAGGCCAACCCCATTCCGGTAAAATGGGCGCTGCACGAAATGGGGCTCATCCCACCGGGTATTC
Organism: Ectothiorhodospiraceae bacterium; assembly: GCA_041641735.1. Taxonomy (GTDB): domain Bacteria; phylum Pseudomonadota; class Gammaproteobacteria; order Thiohalomonadales; family Thiohalomonadaceae; genus JAPHTQ01. Next base: position 10,429 of record JBEPXU010000023.1, on the reverse strand, counting down.
GTTTGCCCCTGACGATGCTTTCACAGCAGCATCACGATACGGTACGCCAGGCGATGAAGGCTGCCGGTGTCCTGTAAGAGGTTAAGATAATTGAAGATGAATAGAGTCCGCGTGGCACTGTTAGCAGTCTGTATGGTCTCCCTGGCCGGATGCAGCGGCGGTGGCAGTAACAGCCGAATCGATTACAAAGAGGCCAAAACGCTTCCCTCGCTGGATGTACCGCCGGACCTGAGTGAGCCACGGGATACCGGGGTGGATAATGTACCCCAGCTGGGGATTGGTGCAACCAGGGCTGAGGATGGTTCAACGGTACGCTCCAGTGAGCAACAGATGCGTGTTGCCCATGATGGCAGCACCCGCTGGTTAGTGATCGATGCGACCCCCGCCGAACTTTGGCCCAGACTGCGTCAGTTCTTTGCCAGTCTGGGTCTGGATATCAAGAAGGATGAGCTGTCCGTTGGTATTATGGAAACACAGTGGGAGGAGAACCGGGCCGACACACCGCAGGGCTTCTTTGCGACCATGGTGAAAAAAGTCTTCAAGAATGCCTATTCGGCGGGGACACTGGACAAGTACCGCATTCGACTTGAGCCTGCGGCCGATGGGCACACTGAGCTATTTCTCACCCACTACGGCCTGAAAGAGGTGGTGCCTGAGAGCCAGACCGGAGAGTTGACCAAAAGTTACTGGGAGATTCGCCCTTCCGACCCCGAGCTTGCCAATGAAGTGCTGAACCGTCTGGTGCTCTTCTTGGGTGGCAGCAAAGAGACGGCCAAAAAAGTGCTGACCTCTCAGCCCAAGCAGGCACCGTCCCGGGCACACATCGACGGTGAGGTGCTGGTGTTTGATGAGGGCTTCAGCCGGGCCTGGCGCCTGACCGGTCTGGCACTTGACCGAATGGGTCTTGTGGTCGATGACCGCAATCGCAGCGAGGGGATTTACTATGTCTCCGGTGTCGATCAACTGGAAGATGCCGGACTCGAGCAGGAGGAAGGCTTCTTCGGTTCACTGTTCAGCTCAGAGAGTGAAGAGAGCAAGGCGCCTGAAAAGCTGCAGGTGCTCTTGAGCGGTGGTGACAGCAGCACGCGGATTCGCATCCGTGATACCCAGGGTGGGGCGTTGCCGTCGAAAGCGAACCTCTCGATCCTGAAGCGGCTACAGGAGTCGCTTCGTTAGCCGATGCGTTTTGCCCTGTTAGGCAGCGGCAGCAAGGGAAATGCGACCCTGATCGAGGATGGCGGGACCCGGCTGCTGGTCGACTGTGGTTTTTCAGTCAAGGAGCTGGAAAAACGCATGGCACGTCTGGGCGTGGAGGTTGAGTCGTTGAGCGCGATTCTAGTCACGCACGAGCACAATGATCACATCGGTGGTGTCGGGGCATTGGCACGAAAGTACGGCAAGCCGGTCTGGCTCACCGCCGGAACGGCAAGGTCGGCGGCGAACCGTCTCGGTGTACTGCCACAATGCCACCACCTGAATTGTCATCATGCCTTTTCGGTGGAAGGGCTGCAGGTGATGCCGTTTCCGGTGCCGCATGATGCACGCGAGCCGTGTCAGTTTGTCTTCAGTAACGGGGACAAGCGCCTGGGCGTATTGACCGATACCGGACGCAGTACCCAGCACATTGAGCAGCAACTCGATGCCTGTGATGCCCTGATTCTTGAGAGTAACCATGATATCGAGATGCTGCGTAACGGGCCCTATCCGCCACGACTGCAGGCAAGGGTAGGGGGTGACCTCGGGCACTTGAGCAATGAGCAGGCCGGTGCCATTCTCAGGCAGCTGGATACCTCCTCGCTACAGCACCTGGTGGCTGCGCATTTGAGTGAAAAGAACAACCGGCCGGAGCTTGCCGTCACGGTGTTGAGTGAGTCACTCGGGTGCGAGCAAGAGTGGATTTCACTGGCCGACCAGGATACCGGTCTTGGCTGGCGCGAATTAACCTAGACAGAGTTTGAAACAACATTTTCAAGGGGAAGACCATGGAAAAAAAGGCTGAGCTTTATGCCGGTAAGGCAAAATCGGTCTATACCACAGATGAAGATGACAAGCTGATTCTGCATTTTCGTAACGATACCTCCGCCTTCGATGGCGAGAAGATGGAGCAGCTTGACCGAAAGGGTATGGTGAACAACAAGTTCAATGCCTTCATTATGCAGAAGCTGGAAGAGGCGGGGATCGAAACCCACCAGATCCAGCTGCTCTCCGACGAGGAGTCGCTGGTTAAAAAACTCGACATGCTGCCGATCGAGTGTGTCGTACGTAATATCGCTACCGGCTCTCTGGTACGCCGTCTGGGCGTTGAGGATGGCCTGACACTCAATCCGCCGACCTTTGAATTCTTCCTTAAGAACGATGAACTGCATGACCCGATGATCAATGATTATCACATCATCAGCTTCGGCTGGGCGACCGAGGAAGAAATTGCCAAAATGAAGGAGTTGACCTTCAAGGTGAATGAGGTCCTGACCAAGCTGTTTGACGATGCCGGTATGTTGTTGGTTGATTACAAGCTTGAGTTTGGCCGTTACCAGGGGCATTTGGTACTGGGTGACGAATTCACTCCGGACGGTTGCCGCCTGTGGGATAAGGACACACGCAACAAGCTCGATAAAGATCGTTTCCGTCAGGGGCTCGGCGGCGTGGTTGAGGCCTATGAGGAGGTTGCACACCGCCTGGGAGTACCGCTTGATTGAACCCCATGCGGTTGAGACTATGGAGGCGAATGGCGTGATGCCATTCGCCTTTTTTGTGACGACACGTTGCCTCAATGGTGCCGGAAAAGCAGATGATCGGCTTTTCCTTGCGAGAATTTGATACGCGGGGCGCAACGAACTATCTCCCCGTGGTGGTTTTACGTTACAATCCGAAGCTGCCTCATAACATAAGAAAACTTCCAGTTAAATCAGATATCTATGTCATCAAAATATACCGCTGAAGCAATTGAGGTTCTTTCCGGTCTGGAGCCGGTGCGCAAGCGCCCGGGGATGTATACACAGACCGAGCGTCCCAACCACCTCGCCCAAGAGGTGATCGATAACTCGGTGGATGAGGCTATTGCCGGACATGCCAAAACCATCGAGGTCACCCTGTTCAAGGACCAGTCGCTGGAGGTAAAGGATGACGGCCGCGGAATGCCGGTAGATATCCACCCCCGCGAGGGGATTCCCGGCGTCGAGGTGATCCTGACCAAGCTGCACGCCGGTGGCAAATTCTCCAACAAGAACTACCAGTTCTCAGGCGGCCTGCACGGGGTCGGTGTCTCGGTGGTCAATGCCCTCTCAAAACACCTGGAGATCTGGGTCCGCCGCGACGGTAAGGAGTACAATATCGCCTTCAAGGGAGGGCATAAGGTCTCCGATCTGGAGGTGATAGGGGATGTGGGCAAGCGCAACACCGGGACGACTCTGCGTTTCTGGCCCGATGAGCAGTTTTTCGACTCCTCCAAGTTTTCTGTTCCCCGCCTCAAGCACAATCTTCGCGCCAAGGCGGTGCTGTGCCCGGGACTGCACATCAAGTTCAACGACGAGGTGGGTGGCGAGAAGTACGAGTGGTACTACGAAGATGGCCTGAAAGACTACCTGATTGATGAGCTACAACAGGCGGTGACCCTGCCCGAGGAGCCTTTCCTTGGCAGCCTGTCCGGGACCACCGAGGCGGTGGACTGGGCCGTGGTCTGGTTGCCTGAGGGGGGTGAGGCGGTGGCCGAGAGCTACGTCAACCTGGTACCGACGGCCCAGGGCGGTACCCACGTCAACGGACTGCGCACCGGCCTGACCGAGGCGATGCGCGAATTTTGTGAATTCCGTAATTTGTTGCCGCGCGGCGTCAAGTTGGCGCCGGAGGATGTCTGGGACAAGGTCAGCTACATCCTCTCGGTGAAGCTGGATGATCCACAGTTCTCCGGCCAGACTAAGGAGCGGCTCTCCTCACGGGAGTGTGCACCCTTTGTCTCCGGTGTGGTCAAGGATGCCTTCTCCCTGTGGCTCAATCAGCATCATGATCTGGGCGAGCAACTCGCCGATCTGGCCATTTCCAGTGCCCAGAGCCGCCTGCGCGCCGGCAAGAAGGTGGCGCGCAAGAAGATCACCCAGGGCCCGGCATTACCGGGCAAACTGGCCGATTGCACCAGCTCCGACCCGGCCCGTACCGAACTGTTTCTGGTGGAGGGGGACTCTGCAGGGGGCTCGGCCAAACAGGCCCGGGATAAGGACTTCCAGGCGATCATGCCGCTGCGCGGCAAGATCCTGAATACCTGGGAGGTGGACCCGTCTCAGGTTCTCGCCTCGCAGGAGGTGCACGATATTGCCGTGGCCATTGGTGTTGACCCGGGTTCCGACAAGCTTGACGGTCTGCGCTACGGCAAGATTTGTATCCTCGCCGATGCCGATTCGGACGGTATGCATATTGCCACCCTGCTGTGCGCCCTGTTCGTTCGCCATTTCCGTCCGCTGGTGCAGGCCGGTCATGTTTATATGGCGATGCCGCCGCTCTTTCGTATCGATGTGGGTAAGGAGACCTATTACGCTCTGGATGACAGCGAGCGGACGGGGGTTCTCGATCGTATCGCCGCGGAGAAAAAGCGCGGTAAGGTGATGGTGACCCGCTTTAAGGGCCTCGGCGAGATGAATCCGAAGCAGCTGCGCGAGACAACGCTTTCGCCCGATACGCGACGGCTGGTACAGCTGACTATCGAGGCGGGGGATGAGACCAACCAGATCATGGATATGCTGCTGGCCAAGAAGCGTGCCTCCGAGCGCCGCAGCTGGCTGGAGAGCAAGGGCGACATGGCGGAGGTTCAGTAGCCCCTGCATAGCCTGTAGAGGGTTGTGCAAAACTTGAACTCCATGCGTCGCTACACAATGTCATGAGAATCGCTGGATTCGATCACATGACATGAGGCAGAAACAATGACTAAAGCATTACTGGTAGTGGCCCACGGCAGTCGTCGCGAGGCCTCCAATGATGAGGTTCGCAGCCTGAGCGAGCTGATCGCGAAGAAGGCCGGGAGCGACTACGACATGGTACGGCCCGCTTTTCTGGAACTGGCGGAACCTTCCATTCCGGACGGCATTCAGCAGTGTCTCGATGCCGGTGCCGATGAAGTGGTAGTAATGCCTTACTTTCTCTCCGCCGGGCGCCATGTGGCGAAGGATATCCCGGAGGAGGTGGCGCCGAAGCAGGCACAACACCCGGACAAGACCATCCGGATCGCCCCCTATCTTGGCGCGGCAGATGGCATTGCCGAGCTGATGTTAAATATGAGTCAAAAAGAAGACGGATAGACCCAACGCATGAGCGATACCAGCGAGATCAACTACGAGGGCGTAGAGCAACTCCCCCTCAAGGACTTTACCGAGAAGGCGTATCTGGACTACTCCATGTACGTCATTATGGACCGTGCCCTGCCCAATATTGGCGATGGGCTCAAGCCGGTACAGCGGCGCATCATCTACGCCATGTCCGAACTGGGGCTGAAGGCGGAATCGAAGTATAAAAAATCGGCCCGTACCGTCGGCGACGTGCTGGGTAAATATCATCCGCACGGTGACTCGGCCTGCTACGAGGCGATGGTGCTGATGGCACAGCCCTTCTCCTACCGCTACCCGCTGGTGGATGGGCAGGGTAACTGGGGTGCGCCGGATGACCCGAAGTCCTTTGCCGCCATGCGTTACACAGAAGCACGTCTGGCCAAGTTCTCCGAACTACTGCTCTCAGAGGTGGGACAGGGGACCGTCGACTGGATTCCGAACTTCGACGGCACGATGGATGAGCCGCAGGTGCTGCCTGCCCGGGTCCCACACGTATTGCTCAACGGTACGACCGGCATCGCCGTGGGCATGGCCACCGATATCCCGCCACACAACCTGCGCGAGGTCGCCAGCGCCTGTGTTCGCCTGCTTGATGCACCTAAAACCACCATTGAGGAGCTGTGCGAACACGTGCAGGGCCCGGATTATCCCACCGATGCGGAGATCATTACCCCGCGCAAGGACCTGCTGAAGATCTACGAGAGCGGCAACGGCAGCGTACGCATGCGTGCCAAGTGGGAGAAAGAGGAGGGCGATATCGTCATTACCGCCCTGCCGTATCAGGTCTCAGGCGCCAAGGTACTGGAGCAGATCGCCGCACAGATGCAGGCAAAGAAGCTACCTATGGTTGACGACCTGCGTGATGAGTCGGATCACGAGAACCCGACCCGTCTGGTGATCGTTCCCCGTTCCAACCGCGTCGATATCGAGCAACTGATGGCGCATCTTTTCGCCACTACCGACCTGGAGAAAAGCTACCGGGTCAATATGAACGTGATCGGTCTGGATGGCCGGCCTCAGGTAAAGACCCTGAAGATGATGCTGCAGGAGTGGCTGCAGTTCCGCCAGAACACCGTACGCCGACGCCTGGAGCATCGCCTGGAGAAGGTCAATCGTCGCCTGCACCTGCTCGAGGGTCTGCTGATAGCCTTCCTCAATATCGACGAGGTGATTCACATCATTCGCACCGAGGATGAACCCAAACCGGTGTTGATGCAGCGTTTCGAGCTGACCGATGTGCAGGCCGACTTTATCCTCGACACCAAGCTGCGTCAGTTGGCACGTCTGGAGGAGATGAAGATACGCGGTGAGCAGGAGGAACTGGCCAAGGAAAAGGCAGACATCGAAAAAATCCTGAGTTCCGATCGTCGTCTCAAAACCCTCGTTAAGAAGGAACTGATGCGTGATGCGGAGGATTATGGCGATGATCGACGCTCTCCGCTGGTGGAGCGCGAGGCGGCCCAGGCACTGGACGAGACTGCCCTGATCAGCGCTGAACCGATTACTGTGGTGCTTTCAGAGAAGGGATGGATTCGCGCCGCCAAGGGACACGAGGTGGATGCCGCGGGTCTCAACTACAAGGCGGGTGATGCCTACAGAGATAGCGCGCCGGGTAAGTCGAACCAGCAGGCGACCTTCCTCGATTCGACCGGGCGAAGCTATTCCATCCCGGCCCACACTCTGCCGTCGGCTAGGGGGCAGGGGGAGCCACTGAGCGGTCGGGTCAACCCGATTGCCGGTGCCACCTTCGAGGCGGTGCTGATGGGTGGCGACACGGATCTGTTCCTCATGGCCAGCGATGCCGGTTACGGTTTCGTTGCCAAGCTCGGAGAGCTGCAGGGGCGTAACAAGGCAGGCAAGGCGGTGTTGAAACTGCCCAGCGGTGCGAAGGTATTGCCGCCCCAACGGGTGCTGGATTACGACAAGGATCTCATTGCGGCGGTAACCAATGATGGACGCCTGCTGGTGTTCCCCATCGGTGACCTGCCGCAGATGGCCAAGGGCAAAGGCAACAAGATCATCGGTATCCCGGCCGCCAAGGCAAGCAGTCGCGAAGAGGTCATGATTTCAACAGCGGTGTTGCCGGCAGGACACGGACTGGTCCTCTATGCCGGTAAGCGCCATTTGACGCTCAAGGCCGGTGATCTGGAGCACTACCTGGGTGAGCGCGGACGCCGGGGAAGCAAATTGCCTCGAGGCTTCCAGCGGGTCGATGCCATGAAGGCAGAAGAGAAATAATGATTGTGGTGTTGTCGGGCAGGGACTAGTTGCTGTGCTGCTTCTTTTTTAACTGTTGCAGCTTATTAATCACCCGTTCGGCACGCTCCAGGTTTTCCTGTGCGCGTTTGTTGTTGGGCTGTAACTCCAGCACTTGGCGCCAGTATTTGGCTGCCTCGGAGTATTTACCGCGGCTATAGGCGTTGACCCCGGTTTCGAACAGGCGTGATGACTCCTGTTCGATCGCACGATCAAGTTTGTTCTCCAGCGTACGGTAGCGCCGGGTTGCCAGATTGGCTTTGGCCAGGGCGCGCAGGTAGTTACGTGCTTTACTGTATTCCCGCTTGTTGAATGCCTGATCGAAACGGCTAAGCAGGCTTTTGATCTCCCGTTGCCGCCTCTGCTCTGCAGCTTGTTGACGCGCCAGGCGCTTCTGCCGTGCACTTCGTTCACGCTGATTAGCATCAACCTGCTTCGCATGAAGCTGCTTCAGGCTTTCCTGGATGGCTGGAGCATCGCTCAAGTCCGCTGCCAGTCCAAGCAGGTTCTCAGCCTTATCAAGATTGTTGTTCGCTAGTGCGCGGTTGCCATGAATTGCCAGGTTGTCAGCGACATCCTCGGCCTCGCGTTGCATTTTATCCAGGCGGTCCTGTGCATAGCGGTTACGGGGATCGACCCGGGCAATATCCCTGTAGATTGGCAGCGTTTCCTTAAGCCAGTTTCCATGAGTGCGCAGTCGTTTAAGCTCAAGCCGCTCCAGCTCTTCAGACTGTTTGCGGTGCAACTGTGCCAGTCCATCCTTGAGAACAACGCTATCGGGCAGGCGATCCAGCGCATCATCGTAGCTGTCGAGGGCACCGGCCCAGTCACCCTGCTTCAGGCGCTGATTGTTTTGTTGGCGAATATCGTGTTCATAAGCGGCGGCCAGTACCTCGACCTGCTTGCGCTTTTCCGCTGCCTCAAGGTAGTGGGGGTCCTTCGGATCAACAGAGTTGAGGGCCTTTAGCGCTCGCCCATACTGTTTCTCTTTAACCCACTGGTCTATTTGCGTCTGCCCCTCACTGTAGCTGGGGCTAAGTAGGGCACATCCTGACTGCAGAACGATAAGAGGCAATAACCAAAGAAGATGGCGGTTTATCATGCCGCCTCCGTTTCACTGCTGGCAATGATACGGCGTATTTCTTCCAGCATATGTCTGCGGAATGGGTCCTGAATATCGTGGATGTGGAAGATGGAGACCGGCTCCTTTTTACCGCGGAGTTTGATTTTACCGCGATGGGTCGTGAGAATTCTGTCGACCAGCTCTTGTGCCTCCAACATCTCCTCAGTGACGATAATCTGGCCTGGCTCGCCGGCATGTGAGAGACGGGAGGCGAGGTTAACGGCATCGCCAACAACGGTATACTCCATACGCTCTGTGGAGCCCATATTTCCTGCCAGCATCATCCCGCTATTGACGCCGATTCTAAATTCCACCGGTGTCAGCCCTTTCTTTTGGCGTTGTTGATTCATCTGTCGCACCAGTTCGAGAATCATCCAGGCACAGGCTAGCGCATAAAAACTGTGTTCTTCGTTCTCTTCGGGTACCCCGAAGACAATCATGGCGCAATCGCCCATGTATTTATCGATATGCCCGTGGCAGAAGTGTACCGCACGTGCGATGTTGCTGAAATAGAGATTCAGCAGCGTGCTCGTCTCTTGCGGGCTCATATTTTCGGACATACTGGTGAAACCGACGATATCCGCAAATAGCACGCTGGCATGGACGTGATGGCCGCCGAGTTCCAGCCCCTCGGTCTGTTCAAGGTTCGCAATGGCGCGATTCGCGACCTGTGGCGATACATAGCGTGAGAAGACCTGTTCTACCTGTTCTTTACGCTGCAGCCCATCCCCCATGAAGTTCATTGACTGCATCAGGACTCCGAGCTCGTCGTTACGTTTGGCCGTAATGCGGTAGTCATAACGCCCGTCGGCAAAGGCGCTGCTGGCTTCAACCAGTTGCTGGATAGGGCGGGTAAGCCGGCGGCCGAGATAAATGGAGATGACGAGTGCCAGTAACAGCATTATCAAAATGGTGCTGATGGCAGTGGAGACGGTCTCCTCTTTGGCAAGAGTCATTACCGAATGATCAAAGGTGATCAGGGCATAGCCGACGATGATATCCCTGAACATGATGGGGCTGAGGTAGGAGACCAGGGCCTGATTGCCACTTCCGCCCTGCCATGTCTGTATCGAGATGCGCTCATCGAACTGGCTGCTTTCAAGATTTTGCCGCTGCAGTACCGGAACCAGACCGGTGCGCACGACCGGGACATGCTCATCTGAAAAGACGGCCGCTCCCTTGATATTACTATCCTGATTGAGACTGTTCGTCAGCAGCTCCAAGTTGAGCTCATCGTTGGCCAGCAGGGGTTCACGTGCGGTCTCTGCCATCTGAGAAACCAGCGTCGAACCATATTTATCCATCTGCTGTTCAAGGAGAGAGGTTTGGTTGGTGCCGAGAAGAAAACCCAGTACCACCATGCCAACGGCAATGAGCAGCATAAAGGCCAGGGCCAGTTTCAGCGCAATGGGGACACGGGCAGGAAGGCGGCGGTTGCGGATGAGCTGACCCATGACGTGCATCGTCGGGCCAGCGTCACTGTGGGCCTGTGTCAGGGTCGAGCGCAGGGTTTTGCCAATCCTGCCAAAACGCAACACACCAGCGGCAACCATATTTTGGATGGAGCGTATCAGGTTCACAAACGAGTCCTATCGCCCTCCCGGGCTTCCTCACGATGCCATATCATAGCATGGCTTGAAGGTATACCTGAATAATACCATAAATATTAAGCGGTTATTATGGTTGCCGTGTACAGGATTAGCAGCGGAGAAGGGGGATAACGCCGGTTTATGAGCCA
>JBEPXU010000022.1:0-14434 GCA_041641735.1 Ectothiorhodospiraceae bacterium | reverse complement strand
GGAGCAGCGGGTGCGTGAGAAAACCAGTGACCTGGAGCGCAGCAACCGTTCACTTGAATTGCTCTATAAAACTTCGCGTCAGTTGAGTGAGGCACCGATAAGTGATGCGGTCTATGAAGGACTTCTCCGCGACATAGAAGAGCTGGCAGGAACCGGTCGCGGCAGTATTTGTCTTGGTGAGTCTGGCGATAGTCAGGCCTTCAAACTGGCTACAACCCGCCCCCCGGTGTTTGATCGGCCGGATATCTGCAATCCACCAAATTGTCAGGGCTGTTTTGAAGGTAATCACTCCCATTTTGTTGAGGTACAACGCTCAGAAAGTGAACTGTTGAGGGTTTTTTCGACCCCCATCAAGGACATGGAAAGGCAATATGGCGTATTGTTGCTGGAAGTCCCTCATGATAAACCGTTACAGGAATGGCAACGGCGTTTACTTGAAACGGTTGCCAGCCATATTGCCATTGCCATTAATATGGCACAGCGTGCATCCCAGGCCCGTATGCTGGCTCTGCTTGAGGAGCGCAGTGTCATTGCGCGCGAGCTACATGACTCACTGGCACAGTCACTTTCATATCTGAAAATACAGGTCAGCCGCCTCGACGCGGCACTGACGCAGCCGGATAACGGGGATAAGATTAAACAGGTGGCCAGTGAGCTGCGCGATGGCCTTAATAGTGCATACAGACAGTTGAGGGAATTGCTTACAACCTTCCGGTTGCGCATGGACGAGGCTGGCTTGAATGCGGCATTGGAAAAAACCGTGGATGAATTCCGTGAACGCGGTAAGGTGGATATCGAACTGGATAACCATCTGGGTGGTTGTAAATTGGGACCTAATGCGGAGATTCATGTCATTCAGGTTGTACGCGAAGCGCTTTCCAATGTAGTCAGGCATGCACAGGCGGAACATGCGGTGGTGTCGGCCCGGTGCGATGTGAATGGGAACGTTAGTATCGCGGTTGATGATGACGGTGTCGGAATGCCGGATGATACGGAACGGCAGCATCATTATGGTTTGGCGATCATGCAGGAGCGGGCACATGGTGTTGAGGGTGAGTTGGAACTGATGCGCTCGGCACTGGGTGGAACACGCGTTGAGCTGACATTCAGCGCAACTAGGAAGTCCGAAGCGTTAGACGGTGTAATTGGACGGGTGAAGGGAGAACAGAGTGAGTGATGAGGTGAGTACCGTAGTTGCAATTGATGATCACCCTTTATTCCGAAAGGGGGTCGCGGATCTTGTTGAGCTTGAACCTTCTTTGAGGATGGTCGGCGAGGCTGCCAGCGGTGAAGAGGGGGTGGAACTGGCGCGATTGCTGAATCCGGATTTGATCCTGCTCGATCTTAATATGAAAGGCATGGATGGTGTGGAGACCTTGAAGCGTATTAAACAGGCCGGGCTGGAAGGGCGCGTCATTATGCTTACGGTCTCAGACAACGAGGAAGATGTGGTCGCTGCCCTTCGCGCCGGTGCAGATGGCTACCTTCTCAAGGATATGGAGCCGGAAGATACGCTTGACTACCTTCGGCAGGGAGCAAGCGGCAAACTTGTAATCAGTGAGCGCCTCACAGAATTACTCGCACATGCGCTGCGTACGGAAGGGACCCATCCCAGTGATGCCGACCAGGCGGGGCTGACAGAGCGCGAGTATGAGATCCTGCAACTCATTGCCAAGGGATTGAGCAATAAAATGATCGCACGCAAACTGGATATTACAGAGGGGACCGTTAAGGTTCATGTGAAGCATTTGCTGAAAAAACTGAATCTGCGCTCAAGGGTTGAGGCGGCTGTTTGGGCGGTCAATGAGGAAAAATAGTCGTGTAGGGCGCGTTACATAGTTGGTATTCAGCGTCTCGTCGTTCTTCGCGTATAATCGGTTCGTGTCAATTCCCTATCAATCGGACAATCATTGAAGTCAATGCAATCATCATTTGATTTTTCTTCTTACTCTTCACTTATTGCAGGGGTGGATGAGGTGGGCCGCGGCCCACTTGCCGGCCCGGTGGTCACGGCAGCTGTGATCCTCGATCCTGACAATCCCATTGAGGGACTGGCCGACTCCAAGGCCATGAGTGAGAAGAAGCGCGAGCGTCTATTCGATGAAATCAAAGAGAAGGCCCTGGCATGGGCCATTGGTCGCTGTGAGGTGGAGGAGATTGATGAACTCAATATTCTCCAGGCGACGATGGTGGCGATGCAACGGGCGGTGGAGGGGTTGAGCCCAAAGCCTGAACATGCCCTGATCGACGGCAATCGCTGTCCAAAGCTGGCCTGCACCGCAGAGGCGGTAATCAAGGGAGATAGCCGTGTGGCGGCAATCAGCGCTGCCTCCATTCTGGCCAAGGTGACCCGGGACAGGGAGATGGTCGAGCTGGATAAGCACTTCCCCGGCTATGGCCTTGCCGGGCACAAAGGGTATCCCACTAAAAAGCACATGGAGGCGCTTCAAAGCCTTGGTGTGACGCCGATCCACCGACGTTCTTTTGCACCTGTACGCCGAATCATCGAAAACACCTGACTGAAAAAGGAAATCTTGCCGCATGCCGACTCATCAGCTAACTTCCACTCATAAGGAAAACGATTCAGGTGATGAAACCGGAGGAGTCATGGAAAGTCTTTTTGGGGAGCGGCTTAAGCGCCAACACGGTATCAGTGAAGAACAACTCCGGATGGCCCTGGAGCGGCAACGCCTGCAGGGTGGCCGTTTGGGAACGAACCTGGAAGCCCTAGGGTTTATCACCGAGGAGGAGCTGGACGGTATTCTCAGTTATGAGCCTCCCATACCCTCTACTATCAGTGAGACGGGACTCAGCCTTAATTTTGTTGTCGATCTTTCCTTAAAACATCTCCTTTTTATGGAGGAGTTTAATGCGCAGGAACTGTCTGAAAGAATCAAGCTGGCACCGTCGATTGTGGAAGAGGCCCTCGCAGTCATGCGTCGTGAGCACTATATCGATGCTAAGGGGGCAGTAGGGCTTACTAAACTTTCTGTACGTTACTCAATAAGCGATGTGGGCAAGCGTCGTGCCCAGGAATTACTGGAGGTATCGCGCTATACAGGGCCTGCCCCGGTTGTGCTGGAAGATTACCGCCATATGGCGGAGGTACAAACGGTAAAAAATATCATGGTGGGTGTGGAGGACATCAAAAACGCGTTCTCCCATCTGGTGGTCAATGATCAGATGCTCAAACGTATCGGCCCGGCGGTCAGTTCAGGCAGGGCGATATTCCTGTATGGCCCTCCGGGTAACGGTAAAACCACCATTGCCGAGACGATTGCCAAGGTCCTGCCGGATACCATCTACATCCCCTATGCCATCAAGGTGGGGGATGACCTGATCACCATGTACGACCCAGTGAGCCATGAAAAACTGGACGTGCCCGATGGCAGCGCAGGCGTCGATCCGCGCTGGATCCCCATCAAGCGGCCGATTATTATGACCGGGGGTGAGCTGACGCTTAAAATGTTGGATCTGGAGTTTAATCCCATTTCCAAATTTTATGAGGCTCCCCTGCAGATGAAGGCCAATAACGGCCTGTTCATCGTCGATGACTTCGGCCGTCAACAGGTTGACCCCCAGCACCTTCTCAATCGCTGGATTGTGCCGCTTGAGCGGCGGACCGATTTTCTCAGCCTGCAAAATGGCATGAAGTTCGAGATCCCCTTCGATCAGCTGATTATCTTCTCCACCAATATCGAGCCGAAGAAGCTGGTCGACGAGGCCTTCCTGCGTCGTATTCGCTACAAGATCCTCATTGATCACCCCAGCGAGCGCGAGTATGAGGAGGTGTTCAAGCGCGTATGTGACTCCAATGCCATCCCATTTGACCAGGAGGTCTTTGACTACCTGATGGAGAATTTCTACCGGCGTCTGGGTGTGAAGCTCAACGCCTGTCACCCCAGAGACCTCATCGACCACGTCATCGATGAGGCGCGTTATTTTGGTCACAGGCCGGCTCTCACCAAGGAGAGCTTGACCGATGCCTGGGAGAACTATTTCGTCGAAATCTAGTGGTCTGACGGTTAGGCGTTTTCCTTCGCAACTGTCAAGTCTTGTCCTGCCCGGCGGCGCGGGGTAACGTTCACCCCCATGTCCGCACAATTTGTCCACCTCCGACTGCATACCGAATACTCCCTGGCTGACGGCCTGGTAAGGGTTAAGCCCCTTATGGGTGCGGTGCGGGATGCCGGTATGCCGGCGGTGGCGCTGACTGACCAGTCCAACCTGTTCGCCATGGTGAAGTTCTACACCGCCGCGCAGGGGGCCGGGATCAAACCCATCGTCGGGGTCGATATCTGGCTGGAGAACCCCGAGGATGTCAATCGACCCAGCCGTCTGGTGCTGCTGTGCAAGAACGAACAGGGCTACAAAAATCTCACCCGGCTTGTCTCGCGCAGTTATATCGAGAATCAGCACCGGGGTATTCCCATTGTCAAACGCGAGTGGTTGCCAGGGCAGACCGCCGGTCTGATCGCCCTGTCCGGCGGTCGCGAGGGGGATGTCGGGCAGGCGCTGCTTGCCGGCAAACGGGATCTGGCGGCGGAGCTGCTGACAGAGTGGTTACGCCTGTTTGCCGACAACTACTACCTGGAGTTGCAGCGGACCGGACGTGAAGGGGAGGAGGGTTATCTTCACGCGGCCGTGGATCTAGCCGCGACGATGGGCATACCGGTGGTGGCGACCAACGATGTGCGTTTCCTCAAACAGGAGGATTTCGACGCCCATGAGGTGCGGGTCTGCATCCACGACAGTCGCACCCTGGATGACCCGCGCAGAAGTCACCGCTACAGCGAACAGCAGTACCTGCGCACGCCTGAGGAGATGGTGGAGTTATTTGCCGATATCCCCGAGGCGTTGGAGAACACGGTCGAGATCGCCAAACGCTGCAGCCTGGAGCTGAAGCTGGGTACCTACTATCTGCCGACCAGCCCCATTCCTGAGGGTATCACCGAGGAAGAGTATTTCCGTCAGGCCTCAAAGGAGGGGCTGGAATATCGTCTCTCCACCCTGTTCGATGTTAATGCCCCCGACTTCGCCGAGAAGAGAAAGCCCTACGACGAGCGCCTCGAGATCGAGCTCGACGTTATCCTTCAGATGGGATTCCCCGGTTACTTCCTCATCGTGGCCGACTTTATCAAATGGGCCAAGAACAACGGCGTTCCGGTGGGACCAGGGCGGGGTTCCGGCGCCGGCTCTCTGGTGGCCTATGCGCTGCTGATCACCGACCTCGACCCACTGGAATACGACCTGCTGTTCGAGCGCTTCCTCAACCCCGAGCGGGTCTCCATGCCCGACTTCGATGTCGACTTCTGTATGGAAGGGCGTGACCGGGTTATCGATTATGTGGCCGAGACCTATGGCCGCAATCAGGTCTCGCAGATCATTACCTACGGCACCATGGCCGCCAAGGCGGTGGTGCGTGATGTGGGCCGGGTGCTGGGCCACCCTTACGGCTTTGTCGACACTATCGCCAAGCTGATCCCGTTTGAGATCGGTATGACCCTGGCCAAGGCGCTGGAACAGGAGCCGGACCTCAAGGACCGTTACGACAACGACGAGGAGGTCACCGCCCTGCTCGACATGGCGATGAAGCTGGAGGGGATCACCCGTAATGCAGGCAAGCACGCCGGCGGGGTGGTCATCGCCCCCAGCGATCTGACCGACTTCTCGCCGCTCTACTGCGAGGAAGGGGGCGGCAGCATTGTCACCCAGTTCGACAAGAATGACGTCGAATCGGTCGGCCTGGTCAAATTCGACTTCCTCGGTCTGCGTACCCTCACCATCATCGACTGGGCGCTGGAGAACATCCGTCATACCCTGAAACTGAAGGGCAAGGACCCTGCCGAGTGCCCGCAGATCGAGTTCATTCCGCTGGAAGACAAGGCCTGCTTCGATAATCTCAAGGCTGCGAAGACCACTGCCGTTTTCCAGCTCGAATCCCGCGGTATGAAGGAACTCATCGGTCGCCTGCAGCCGGACAGCTTCGAGGACATCATCGCCCTGGTGGCGCTGTTCCGTCCCGGTCCGCTGCAGTCGGGCATGGTGGATAACTTTATCAACCGCAAACACGGGCGGGAGAAGGTCTCCTACCCGGATGCCCAGTACCAGCATGAATCGCTCAAGCCAATCCTCGAGCCCACCTACGGCATCATCCTCTACCAGGAGCAGGTGATGCAGATCGCCCAGGTTCTCGCCGGCTACTCCCTCGGTGGCGCCGACCTGCTGCGCCGTGCTATGGGTAAGAAAAAACCCGAGGAGATGGCCAAGCAGCGCGCGGTGTTCGCCGAGGGGGCGGAGAAGAGTGGCATCGACAGCGAACTGGCGATGAAGATCTTCGACCTGGTGGAGAAGTTCGCCGGCTACGGCTTCAACAAGTCCCACTCCGCCGCTTACGCGCTGGTCTCCTACCAGACCCTGTGGCTCAAGACCCATTACCCGGCCGAGTTTATGGCCGCAGTGCTCTCCGCCGATATGGACAACACCGACAAGGTGGTGACCCTTATCGAGGAGTGCAAGGAGATGGCGCTCAAGGTGGAGCGTCCGCTGGTCAACCACAGCTACCACAAGTTCACTGTGGATGAGCACGGGGCGGTGGTCTACGGTCTCGGTGCGATTAAAGGCGTAGGGGAGGGGCCTATCGAGAGCATCGTCGAGGAGCGCAACGAGAATGGTGCCTACCGGGATCTCTTCGACTTCTGCCGTCGCATCGATACGCGCAAGGCCAATCGCCGGGTGCTCGAGTCACTGATTCGCGCCGGTGCCCTGGATGAGTTGGGCCCCAATCGCGCCACCCTGATGGCGACACTTCCCCAGGCACTGCAGATGGCCGATCAGGAGAGCCGTGCCCGGGCCTCGGGTACCGGCGATATGTTCGGTTTCGACAGCGGCGTGCTTGAGGAGAGTCCGGCCAGCTTCGAGGAGGTTCCGGAGTGGGAAGAGGATATCCGCCTCTCAGGCGAGAAGGAGACGTTGGGGCTCTACCTTACCGGTCACCCAATCAATAAGTACGAGGCAGAACTTGGAACCTTCATCAGCTGCCGCCTTGCCAATGTCAGCGCCGACAAGCCGCGCAGCATGACCCTGGCGGGCCTGATTATCGCCATGCGCACCCGCCCGACCAAACGCGGCGACAAGATGGCCTTCCTGACGATTGATGACCGTACCGGCCGTATGGAGCTGACCCTGTTTGGGGATGTTTACGCCCGCTACCAGGATATGCTGGTGAAGGACCAGGTGGTCGTGGTTAATGGTGAGGTGCGCCATGATGACTACTCCGGGGGCCTGGTGATGCGGGTCAACGAGGTCTATAACATGGAGCACGCCCGTGAGCACTATGCCCGGAACCTGTTGCTGGCGGTAGCGCAGGAGAAGGCAGCAAACGGTTTGATCCCCAGCCTGGAGCGGGTACTCTCACCCTTTCGTGAGGGGGGCTGTCCGATCGCTCTGGCTTATCATAATCCCGACGGAGTGGCGCGGGTTCGCCTCGGAGATGACTGGCGTGTGCGCCCCAGTGATGAGTTATTGAACCGCCTCCGCCAGCTGCTGGGTGAAGAGGCGGTAAGGATTGAATACCGATAATGTGAACCTGTTTGGAGAAGTTAACCCCCCAAAGGCGCGACAACAACCCACTTTCTCACGTATAATTGGCGGATTCCTTCGCCATAACAACCAAACGACGCGAACCGATACTGGACACTATGAACCTGAATTTTCTTGAATTTGAGCAGCCCATCGCCGAACTTGAAGCCAAGATCGAGGAGCTGCGCTATGTGGGCGACGATGCCGAGATCAACATCGGCGAGGAGATCTCCCGCCTGCAGGCCAAGAGCAAGAGCCTGACCGAATCCATTTTCTCCAATCTCGATGCCTGGCAGATCTCCCAGCTGGCGCGTCATCCACAGCGCCCCTATACCCAGGATTATATTGATGCCCTGTTTACCGATTTCGAGGAGCTGCACGGCGATCGCGCCTTTGCCGACGATAAGGCGATCATCGGTGGCGTAGCCCGTCTCGAGGGTAAACCGGTGATGGTGATTGGTCACCAGAAGGGCCGTGATACCAAGGAGAAGGTGCACCGTAATTTCGGTATGCCCCGTCCCGAGGGCTACCGCAAGGCCTTGCGTCTGATGGAGATGGCTGAGCGTTTCAAGCTGCCGATCATGACCTTTATTGATACCCCGGGTGCTTACCCCGGCGTGGGCGCAGAGGAGCGCGGCCAGTCCGAGGCCATCGCCCGCAATCTGCTGGAGATGTCCAAGCTCAAGACCCCGATTATCTGTACCGTGATTGGCGAGGGCGGTTCCGGCGGCGCGCTGGCTATCGGCGTCGGCGATCGGGTGATGATGCTGCAGTACAGCACCTACTCGGTGATCTCTCCCGAGGGCTGTGCCTCTATCCTGTGGAAGAGCGCCGAGAAGGCCTCCGATGCGGCCGAGGCGCTGGGCATTACCTCCGAGCGTCTCAAGGAGCTGGGGCTTATCGACCACATCATTCCCGAGCCGCTCGGCGGTGCACACCGCGATGTCGAGATGATGACTGGCAACGTCAAACAGGCACTGCTGGAGAAACTCGAGGAGCTGAGCCGCCTTGATACCGAACAACTGCTGGAGCAGCGCTACGAGCGCCTGATGTCTTTCGGCAATTTCGAGGTTAAGTAGTAAAAATATTTCAACCCAGAGGACGCGGAGGGCGCAGAGTTTATATGAATCATTTCCTCTGTGCTCTTCGCGTCCTCCGTGTTGAGTAAGCATCAGTTATGCCGCAGTCGCTTCGGCAACATCTTCACGACATCCTGAAGGGCCTGCCTGCGGCGCCACGCTATTGGGTCGCTTTCAGCGGCGGCCTCGATTCCACCGTTCTTCTTCACCTGCTTGCTTCGTTGCGCGATACGCTGGGCGGCGCGCTGCATGCTGTTCATGTCGATCACGGGCTCTCCGAGCATTCGAACGAGTGGGGTGAGTGCTGCCGTCGGTTTTGCGATTCGCTCGGTGTGCCCCTGGCGCTGGAGCGGGTTGAGGTTGGCGAGGTTGCCGCTAAGGGGCTGGAGGCGGCGGCCCGTCAGGCGCGCTACGCGGTCTTTGAACGGATGCTGGGGCAGGATGAAGTTCTGCTCACCGCCCACCACCGCGATGACCAGACTGAGACTCTGCTGTTGCAGCTGTTGCGCGGCGGGGGCGTGCACGGTCTGGCGGCTATGCCGCAGCAGCGACCGCTAGGGCAGGGCTCACTCGTGCGGCCGTTGCTGGATGTGCCCCGCGAAAGCCTCAGGGCCTATGCGCTGGATCGGGGGCTTGAGTGGGTCGATGACCCCAGCAATTTCGACACCTCGCTGGAACGTAATTTTATGAGGCACGACCTACTGCCGCAACTTGAAGAGCGGCGGGCCGGGGTCGGTGAGGTACTGGCTCGCAGTGCGGGTCATTTCGCCGAAAGCGCTAGGCTGCTTGATGAACTGGCGCAGATGGATAGACAACAGGCGCTCAGGGAGGATGGGATGCTTTCCATAGCAGCGCTGCAGTCCCTTTCGCCTGAACGCTGTCGTAACCTGTTGCGTTACCACCTGCGCAAGCTCGGATTGCCACTGCCAGAGCATAAGCACCTCTATCGCATCCTCGAAGAGCTGTTGCTGGCTGCGGAGGATGCCATGCCCCTTGTGACTTGGGGTGGTGCTGAGGTTCGACGCTATCGCGATGGGCTTTATTGTATGGCGCCGCTTCCACCGTTGCCGGATTCCCCGCCAGCAATCCGCTGGCAGGGGGAGGATGAACTTATGTTGCCAACAGGGATGGGCAGGCTATTGGCTGAGCGAAGAGGAGGCGAGGGACTCGCCGTCGCGAAGCTGGGTAACGGGCGGTGCGATGTGCGTTTCAGGCAGGGCGGAGAGACGATCCAGCCCCAGGGCCGCAGGGAGCACCATGCACTGAAAAAGCTTTTTCAGCAGGCCGGGGTTCCTCCATGGGTACGGGATCGGCTTCCGCTTTTGTACCAGGACGGTAAACTGCTTCAGGTTCCCGGTTACTGGACAGCGGCTGAAGTTGCTGCCGAAGACTCTGAAGAGGGATTAATCTTTCATTGGTTGCCCGAGGCCATTGAAAAAGAAACCCAAAACGACGACAATTAACAAGGCCCAGCGCCACTATTTTTCCATCTACCTCAGATTCTTACGTTTTCATGACGAAGTATATCTTTATTACTGGCGGTGTTGTTTCCTCTCTGGGCAAGGGCATCGCTTCTGCTTCTCTTGCGGCCATTCTCGAAGCCCGCGGTCTCTCCGTCACCATGCTCAAGCTGGATCCCTATATCAACGTGGATCCCGGCACCATGAGCCCGTTCCAGCACGGGGAGGTCTTCGTCACCGAGGACGGGGCGGAAACCGACCTGGACCTGGGGCACTATGAGCGCTTTGTGCGCACTACCATGACCCAGCGCAACAACTTCACTACCGGTCGCATCTATGAAAACGTGATCCGCAAGGAACGCCGTGGCGACTACCTCGGCGGCACGGTGCAGGTGATCCCGCACATCACCGATGAGATCAAGAACTCGGTCAAGGCCGGCGCCAACGGCTACGATGTGGCGATGGTAGAGATCGGGGGCACCGTGGGCGACATTGAGTCGTTGCCGTTCCTCGAATCCATTCGCCAGATGGCGGTGGAGATCGGTCATGACAACGTGTTGTTCATGCACCTGACCCTGCTGCCCTATATCCCCACTGCGGGGGAATTGAAGACCAAGCCGACCCAGCACTCGGTCAAGGAGCTGCGCTCCATCGGTATCCAGCCGGATATTCTGGTCTGCCGTGCTGATCGCATGGTGCCGGAGGATGAGCGACGCAAGATTGCCCTCTTTACCAACGTGGAGGAGCGTGCCGTTATCTCCTGCGTCGATGTCGACTCTATTTACAAGATCCCGCTGGAACTGCACAAGCAGGGGCTCGACGATATCGTGGTGGAGAAACTCCGCCTGCAAACCAAGCCGGCCGATCTTTCCGAATGGGAAGGGGTGGTCGATGCCCTGCAGAATCCCACCGGCGAGGCGACTATCGCCATGGTCGGCAAGTATGTGGACCTGACTGAGGCCTACAAATCGCTCTCCGAGGCGTTGATTCATGCCGGCATCAAGACCCGTACCAAGGTGAAGATCATCTACGTCGATTCCGAAGAGATCGAAAAGAGTGGTACCGATTGCCTCAAGGGGATGGATGCCATTCTGGTCCCCGGCGGTTTTGGTGAGCGAGGTGTGGAGGGCAAGATTGCCACGGTGCGTTTTGCCCGTGAGAACAAGATCCCCTATCTCGGCATCTGCCTCGGGATGCAGGTGGCGGTTATCGAATATGCGCGCGATGTCGCTGGTCTTGCCGGTGCCCACAGTACTGAGTTTCGCAAGGAGGTCGAGGATCCGGTCATTGCGCTTATCACTGAATGGGTTAATGCCGATGGTTCGGTTGAAACCCGTGATGAGGGCTCCGATCTGGGTGGCACCATGCGTCTCGGCGGTCAGGTAAGTCACCTCCTGGAAGGCACCAAGGTGCGTGAGCTTTACGGCAAGGAGAGTATCGTGGAGCGCCACCGTCACCGCTATGAGTTCAACAACAACTACCGCGACAAACTTGCCGAGTGTGGTCTGGTCTTTGCCGGTCTCTCGGAGGACAAATCGCTGGTAGAGGTGGTGGAGTTGCCTGACCATCCCTGGTTTGTAGCCTGCCAGTTCCATCCGGAGTTCACCTCCACGCCGCGTGACGGCCACCCGCTCTTCAGCGGCTTTGTCACGGCGGCACGCAAGCATGCGGACAATGCCTGATGAACCTTTGTGGCTTTGAGGTTGGCATTGACCAACCGCTTTTCCTGATTGCCGGTCCCTGTGTGATCGAGAGCGAACAGCTCGTTCTCGATACCGCAGCTGAGATGCAATCAATCTGCAACGAGCTGGGCATTAACTTCATCTTCAAGTCCTCCTTCGACAAGGCCAACCGGACCTCCACCTCAAGCTTCCGTGGGCCGGGATTGGAGCAGGGGCTGGCGATCCTGGAGAAGGTGAAGCAGGAACTCGGCGTACCGGTGCTGACCGATGTGCACGAGGATACCCCGATGGCCGAGGTGGCCTCAGTCGTGGATGTGCTGCAGACGCCGGCCTTTCTCTGTCGCCAGACCAACTTCATTCAGGAAGTGGCGCGTCAGGGAAAACCGGTGAACATCAAGAAGGGCCAGTTCCTTGCGCCGTGGGACATGGCCAATGTGGTGGAAAAGGCCCGTGACGTCGGTAATGAACAGATTATGGTCTGCGAGCGCGGCGTCTCCTTTGGCTATAATACGCTGATTAGCGATATGCGCGGCCTGGCGGTGATGCGCAAGACCGGCTCTCCGGTGGTATTCGATGCCACCCATTCGGTACAGCAGCCGGGCGGTCTCGGCGGCAAGTCGGGCGGACAGCGCGAATTCGTGCCGGTGCTTGCCCGTGCCGCGGTGGCCAGCGGTATCGCCGGCCTGTTTATGGAAACCCACCCGGACCCGGACAAGGGACTTTCCGACGGCCCCAACATGTGGCCGTTGGCGAAGATGAAGCCCTTGCTGACGACCCTCAAGGCGCTGGATGAGGCGGTTAAGTCGCAGGGCTTTATCGAAAACGAATTAACTTAATAACTATCAACGTAATGTGGACAGTGGAACATCAATGAGTGACAACAAGACCCAGATCGCAAATGTACGTGCCCGTGAAATCATCGACTCCCGCGGTAACCCGACGGTAGAGGCGGATGTCATCCTGGCAGGCGGCGCCATGGGGCGTGCTGCCGTACCTTCCGGTGCCTCCACCGGTTCCCGCGAGGCCATCGAGCTGCGCGACAACGACGTCGAGCGTTTCGGCGGCAAAGGCGTGCTGGATGCCGTGGCCAACGTCAACGGCCGCATCGCCAAGGCCCTGAGTGGTATGGATGCCAGCAACCAGCAGGCCATTGACAAGGCGATGCTCGAACTGGACGGTACCGAGAACAAGAGCGAGCTGGGCGCCAACGCCATTCTCGCCGTCTCCATGGCCGCTGCCAAGGCCGCCGCTGCAGCCAAAGAGATGCCGCTCTACCGTTACCTCGCTACCGACAAGGGCGATGAATTCACCCTGCCGGTGCCGATGATGAACATCATCAATGGCGGTGAGCACGCCGACAACAGTGTCGACCTGCAGGAATTCATGATCATGCCGGTGGGCGCCCCCTCCATTAACGAGGCCATTCGCTATGGTGCTGAGGTGTTTCATGCACTGAAGAAGGTGCTCAGTGGCAAGGGCATGAACACCGCAGTAGGTGACGAGGGTGGTTTTGCTCCCGATCTCTCCTCCAACGAGGAGGCGATTCAGGTCATCCTCGAGGCGATCGATAAGGCCGGCTACAAGGCGGGCGAAGACATCATGATCGCCATCGATGCAGCCAGCTCTGAGTTCTACAAGGACGGCAAATACATACTGGCCTCCGAGAACAAGGAGCTGAGCGCTGCCGAGTTCGTCGATCTGCTGGCGGAGTGGGTGGACAAGTACCCGATCATCTCCATCGAGGACGGCATGGATGAGAGCGATTGGGACGGCTGGAAACTGCTTACCGATAAGCTGGGCAAGAAGGTTCAGTTGGTGGGCGACGACCTGTACGTGACCAACCCGGCGATCTTCAAGGAAGGGATCGACAAGGGCATCGCCAACTCCATCCTCATCAAGGTCAACCAGATCGGAACCCTGACCGAGACCCTGGAGGCGATCCAGATGGCCAAGGATGCGGGTTATACCGCGGTGGTTTCGCACCGTTCCGGCGAGACCGAGGACACCACCATCGCCGATATCGCGGTGGCGACCAATGCCGGTCAAATCAAGACCGGTTCCATGTCCCGCTCGGACCGCGTTTCCAAGTACAACCGCCTCATTCGAATTGCCGAGGCGCTGGGTGACAAAGGCTCGTATCCGGGTCGCGAGGCGTTTTACAACCTGAAAGGGGAGTAAAGACCCCGTTGCTGCGGATAACAGGCCCGGTCAACCCCAGGTTGCCCGGGCCTGTTTGGTTAAGGGGTGGCAATGAATACCATTGTCACCAAAATTACTGATTGCCGATTTAGCGCGATGCTAGAGACACATTGTTAATAGAGTCTCCCTGGAATGAAATCGATCGTGACACTATTGATTGCCCTGCTGCTGGTGCTGCAGTACCACCTGTGGTTCGGCAACGGTGGTTTGTTACGTGTCTGGCAGCTGGAGCAGCGTGTGACGCAGCAGAAGGAAGAGAACCGCAAGCTTGATGAGCGAAACAAGGCGCTGGAGGCGGAGGTTCGTGATCTCAAGCAGGGTCTGGATGCGATCGAAGAGCGGGCCCGAACCGATATCGGCATGATCAAAAAAGACGAAACTTTCTACCAGGTGGTTGAGGAGTAAAGAAGACTGCAGCGCAGAGGACGAGAAG
>JBEPXU010000021.1:0-14653 GCA_041641735.1 Ectothiorhodospiraceae bacterium | reverse complement strand
AGCGGTATCGGGTAACTGGTGGGCCTCATCGATGATAAAGGCGTTGGCGCCGGGGAGCAGATCACCGAATCCCTCATCCTTGAGTGCCATATCGGCCAGCAGCAGGTGGTGGTTCACCACCAGCACATCCGCCTCCTGTGCACGTCGGCGCGCATGAGCCAAATAGCATCGTTCCAGGTGTTCGCACTCGTTACCCAGGCAGTTATCGGCGGTGGAGGTGATCTGCGACCAGAGGGGGGAGTCCTCGGGCAGGGTATTGAGCTCGGCGATATCTCCGCTGTCGGTTTGTATCGCCCACTCTTTGACTTTCTGCAGATCCGCCACCTGGCTGCGGCTATGAAAACGTCCCTCGCTCTGGGCCAGTTCAAGGCGGTGTGGACAGAGATAGTTGGCTCTTCCCTTGAGCAGCGCCACATCAACGGGTACCTCCAGCGCTTTGCGAACCAGGGGAATATCCTTGTGAAAGAGCTGATCCTGCAGGTTGCGGGTGCCGGTGGAGATAATGACCTTCTTGCCACTAAGCAGTGCCGGAACCAGATAGGCAAAGGTCTTGCCGGTTCCCGTACCGGCCTCCGCCACCAGTACCCCCTCCGAGACCATCGCCTCCTCCACCGAGTCGGCCATCTCCTGCTGTTGCGGCCGCACGGCATAACCCTGTACCTGACGGGCAAGGGGGCCATCAGTAGAGAGGATATCGGCAGCGCAGGTCATAGGCGTATCGCTTTGTCCCAACAGATTTAAAATTAAGGAGGCCGGTTGCAACTGCATACTATACCGGAAATCTCATTGCCGAGCGCTCCTGCGCCACGGGCAGATACCCCCCATAAGGGCTGTTCCTAGGATTTTCCTGCCCGTTTCTTCGTTGCTGCCGTGGGCAAGGCGTTCCATGGGTCATCCGGCCAGGGGTGCTTGGGGTAACGCCCCTTCATCTCCTTTTTCACTTCCGGGTAGATATTGCTCCAGAAGCTCTTCAGGTCCTGCGTCACCTGCAGTGGCCGCTGGGCCGGAGAGAGCAGGTGGAGCATAACCGCCACCCGACCATCGGCAACCACAGGCGTTTCTGCCTGCCCAAACATCTCCTGTAACTTGACCGCCAGGACCGGTGGCATAGCCTCAGCACTGTACTCCAGTCTCCTGTTTGCGCCGCTCGGTACGCGCAACTCGGCAGGCGCTGCCTGCGCTAGACGCTGCTGCTGTTGCCAGTCAAGACGGTCCAGCAGGATACGCTCAAGCGCCAGCTTGCCAAGGTGCTCCCGCCGCGTGATACCCGTCAGGTAGGGAAGCAGCCACTGTTCGAGCTCCTCCAGCAGGGCCTTTTCGGAGAAGTCCGGCCAGGACTCATCCGGTAGCCACTGGCGTAACGAGATCACACGGGCCTGAAGCTGACGACTCGACCTGTCCCATGGCAGGCAATTCAGTCCCATTTCACGAATGCCCTGCAGCATAGCCTGAGAAACGGCATCGGCATCGGCCTGCCCAGGAGGGCGAGCGGAAAGAACCAGACTGCCCAGACGGCGCTCCTCACGCTGACTGACAGATTCGCTCGAACTGTCCCACGCGATTACCGTGTGATAACGGATATGACCACTAAAAAGTGTTTCGAGCCTCTCCGCCTCAATCGGCGCTGCGAGGAAGATACGCCCCTCGCCTCCGCGACCGGACACCGAGGCGGCAACCAGCCAGGGTTCCGATGTCGCACAGCCAGATGTCAGGGCAGCCCCCCGGCCATTGGCCATCAGGTAGCGTCCACGACCTTTGCCGCGTTGCATGGCGACCCGATCCGGATAGGCCAGTGCCAGCAGTGCCCCGACCTGGTATTCATCCACCGCGCTGTTCTCCGCCTGGAGTTGAAGTAAGTGTCGCCATTGCCTGGCGGCCCGCTCGGCTGCCGTACACGCCTTGGGATCGGCCCCATACGCCCGTGCTGCGGGATTCCCCCTTTCCCGATGGCTACGCAGCACCTCTACCCGCAGGGCAAAGTCACAACGTTGAGGCCCCTCAAGCATCCTTAGCGGATCGCGCTCAGAGACCACTGCCGCCACATCGCAGGCCAGCGCCCCCAGCCCCTGCTCTTCTGCCCGCACAAGCATATGCGCCAAACGCGGGTGCAGCGGGAGCTCAGCCATCCGCTCGCCATGTGGGGTGATTCGACGCTCTTCATCGAGTGCCTCCAATTCCATCAGCAGCGATTGTGCCTGAGACAGGGGTGCAGATGGGGGCAGATCAATCCACTGCAGGCTCGTCGGATCGCTCACACCCCACTGCGCCAGCTCCAGTGCCAGCGGTGCCAGGTCGGCCTCCTGAATCTCCGGTGCGTTATACGGCACCAGACCGCGTTGTGTCCCCTCGCCCCACAACCGGTAACAGATACCGGGACCCAGGCGCCCGGCACGGCCGGCACGCTGTTCGGCCGAAGCCCTGGAAACGCGTACGGTTTCGAGGTGGCTGAGACCGCTTCGGGGATCAAAACGCGGTACCCGCTGCCAGCCACAATCGACCACCACATGAACCCCTTCGATGGTCAGGCTGGTTTCTGCAATGGCGGTGGCCAGTACGAGCTTGCGTCGACCATCGGTTGCCGGCCGGATAGCCTGTTGCTGTTCGGCAAAGGGAAGATCGCCGTACAGGCAGTGAATAGCCAGTATATCGGTGGCGAGCTCAGTTTTTAGCTGTTCCGCAACCCGCCGGATCTCACCGGCACCGGGCAGAAACACCAGCAAATCCCCCTCGGTCTCACTGAGGATGCGACCAAGCGAGGCAGACGTTATATCGGCAATATGCCCCTTCGGTTCGCGAGGCAGGTACCGGATATCCACCGGGAAACTACGCCCCTCACTTCTGACCACCGGGGCACTGAGGGTCTCGGCAATGCCTTGAGCGTCAAGGGTAGCCGACATCACCAGCACCTTGAGGTCTTCACGCAACCCCTGCTGCGCATCACGGCAGAGAGCGAGAGCCAGATCGCTGTGAAGATTGCGCTCGTGGAATTCGTCGAAGATCACCATCCCGACACCGGCCAGCTCCGGGTCCTGCTGCAACCGCCGGGTGAGAATGCCCTCGGTGATTACCTCGATCCGGGTCTTCGCTGACACCCTATTATCGAAACGCACCCGATAGCCCACCGTCTCCCCCGGTTGCTCCCCCAGACACTGCGCCATGTAGGTCGCGGCGTTGCGGGCCGCCAGGCGCCGCGGCTCCAGCATCAGGATCGAGCGTCCCTCCAACCAGGCTTGCTCCAGCAGTGCCAGCGGCACCCGGGTGGTCTTGCCGGCGCCCGGCGGCGCCTCCAGCACGACGGCCGAGTGACGTGACAGCTCGCTAATAAGGTCGGGAAGAACAGCATCGATGGGGAGTGACATGGCGCTATTTTACTATCGCTTCACGGCTCGCGCAGCCCGCCGCGAGATAGGCTATATTTTCAATACTGACCACAACAAAGAAGGGGGACAAATATGCCTACATGGTTACTTGTTGGTAACGCCAGCCGAGCCCGACTGTTCGAAACACAGGCCCGCCCCAAGTCGCTGAAACTGGTTAAGGAATTCATTCACCCCCCCAGTCGCGAGAAGGGGGAAGGACTGGCGTCTGACCGCGCGGGCCACTTCCAGGCCGAAGCCCAGGGTATGGAGGGGACCACGCACGGCGCCTTCAATGAGCCTACCAGTCCCAAGGAGTATGAACACGACCGCTTTGCCATGGAACTGGCCAAGGAATTAAACGACGGGCGAAATCAGAACATGTTTGGCAACCTGATGATTGTCGCCTCGCCCCACTTTCACGGCCTGCTCAATCAGCATATGAACGAGCATGTTGCCAAGATGGTCAGCAACCATATCAACAAGGACTATACGGAGTTGGATGAGGACAAACTACTCGAAAAACTCCGCTAATACAGGTCGTGGCCGGGAGAGCACTCCCGGCCACCTCTAGACCAAATCCCCGTTAAAGATCGTTCGTATCGTAGTGCTTGTAGTCCTTGGGTAAGCCAAACAGAGCCTCATCCACCATAAATCCCTGCGTGAAATCCACCAGCATCTGGCCATTACCTTTCTCGTCCCACTCCTGCAACGGCATACCAAACTTAAGCTGCCAATCGGGGGCAAAGGTGTTCAGGGCCATATCGCAGGGTTCCTGCATGTCTGCGGGGATACGGGGTAGTGTCTTGGCATGTTCACCGGCAAGGACGCGCCTGAAATCCCGCAGCGCTTCGACCGCATCTCCCATCAGAACCGGGACCGTCACCACGCTGTAGCAGAGACTGTCATTCACATAGAACTTGCGATGCTCAGGCGTCTGACCGGCCACCTTCGGGGGCGTTTGCTCCGGCTCCACCACCTCTGTCCGTAACTTCAGCGGCACCGGGGATTCCACATTGACCTCACGTGGCGGGATCTCGAACACGGTTTGATCATCATGGGTGACACTACTAATCATCCTGCTCTTGCGGTCGAAGACCAGATAATCCCCATCATCCACACCGTCATCCATTCGAACAAAATGTTTAGTCACCAGGATGCGAGAGGTGTAGGGGGCAACGCCCTGCTCCTTGGCCTTGTAGAGCAACATCATACTCTCCACTTCAGCACCGAAAATCGGTGCGGAAAAAAAAGTCACTGCCACAGCAGCCAACAACTTACGCATTAACCAACTCCTTCCAAGTACGCCAGTTCTTCTTCGCTGAAGCCCGCCTCGCGCCTCGCCTCAATATGAAACGGCGGTCGCAGCGGGCCCTGCATGTATTCATCAATCAGACTGTTATAGGTGGCCATAGGTTCCAGCCCGCGCTGCTCGCATAGATAAAGGAACCAGCGGTTACCAATGGCCACATGACCGATCTCGTCGCGCAGGATGATATCCAGCTTGGACGCCCCCTCCGCATCACCGTTCTCCTCCAGCCTTGCCTTGATGCCCGGATTCACATCCAGACCGCGCGCCTCCAGGCAGCGAGGCACCAGCGCCATACGCACCATCACATCATGGGCGGTCTTCTGCGCCATCTCCCAAAGGCCATTGTGACCGGGAAAGCCACCGTAGTCGTAACCCAGTTCGCGCAAGTGATCGCGCAGCATCACAAAATGGTCCGCTTCTTCATCGGCCACCTGCAACCAGTCAGCATAGTAGTCGGTCGGCATGCTGCGGAAACGATAGACCGCATCGAGTCCAAGATTGATGGCGTTGAACTCAATATGGGTCAGGGCATGAAACAGGACGGCCCTGCCCTCCTCTGTTACCGGCTTACGTTTGGGCAGGTCGCGGGGCTGAACCAGTTCAGGACGCTCGGGACGCCCCGGCACCGGGACCGGCTGCGACGCAACACCCTCCCCGGCCTCAAGCCTGCCATTACGCCAATCGTTACGCAGGGCATGGGTCAGGGCGACCTTCTCATCCGGATCATTGGCCATCAGAGCA
The DNA here is from genome assembly GCA_041641735.1 of Ectothiorhodospiraceae bacterium. Lineage (GTDB taxonomy): Bacteria > Pseudomonadota > Gammaproteobacteria > Thiohalomonadales > Thiohalomonadaceae > JAPHTQ01. The sequence goes on along the minus strand of JBEPXU010000021.1, from coordinate 9,244 downwards.
TGGAAAGCGGCAGCGAAAAGATTCTTGTCACTCATAGGACGGGATTGTATCACCCCCGCGGGGCGGGATGTGGCCAGTGTGCCGGGACCACGAAGCCCCGATTGGCCTCGCGCCATATGCCGTCACTGCCGGGACGCAGCTCCGCCAGCAACACGGGCTTATCGGAAGCTGCAAAGTGATCAGTCAGCCAGTGGAGCAACCCGGCACGGGTATACCCCGGCGCTGATTCCTGGCTGGATGCCGGTGAGAGCCAGTGCAACCGTTTTAAGCTGCTCCAGCGACTGTTGTCATCAACAAAAGGGAGCTGCTGTAGAGCATCGGCATAACACCACCAGCCACGCAGGTGTTGCGGGGAGCTGTCGGGCGGTATCGGCTCGGGATGCTGCCAGTCGCCACTTGCCGGATAGAACAGATACCCTTTAAAAAAAGCCTGTGCGGTGGGGACCGCAATTCCACGCTCGTGCAGCTCCCTCTTCGCCTCCGGCAAAGCGGCGAGTTTCAGCTGCCTGTCGAAGACCTTGTGATATTTGTTCGCCAGAGTATCCCGTGGATTGGGCCCAACCCAGGCATAGCCGTCATGCCCCTCGACCTTTCTCAGGAAGAATTTAATCGTACACTCCCAGTGAAAGGTCGCATTGCGGTAGCGGTCATGAAACAGAAAATCGAACTCCCCCAAAACCTTGTGCTCACCCTCGACCGTAAGACGGGAGGCGAGCAGTTCAACCTGTGGCCACTGCTGTAGCCAAAAGACGATCAGGGCCTCGAAATAATGCCCCAGCAACTGACTCTGCTCCCCCGCCAGCCACGCCTCCAGCTCTCCTGGATGATTGTCCTGATATCGCAGCCACGGCAAACGATCGAGATAAGCAATACGACACCAGCTATCGGAGACCCGGTCAGGCCCAGCGGCCCGCAACACTGAAGGGCTAGCGATCACCCAGGCCAGGTCGCGTACTGCCTGATGGCGAAAATTAATCAGTGGCGGCATCAGAAACATCCCATTTCCAGGCGATCACCAGATCCATGACATTCGTGCCGGTGGGACCGGTTTCGATAAGGTCACCACTGACCTCGAGAAAACGACCACTATCGGCCTCACGCAGGGCAGCCTCCGCGGAGCTCCCCTCCTCCTCACCTCGACGGACCGTCATACCGTCCACCAGTGCGCCGGCCTCCTCTGTCGGCCCATCGCTGCCATCGGTACCGGCGGCCAACAACAGGCAATCCTCTCTGCCGGCCAATAACTTCGCCGCCGCGAGAGCCATGTGCTGGTTACGACCGCCCCGACCGGGATTCAGCGGCAGGGCCACGCTGCTCTCCCCACCCCAGAGAAGAAGTACCCCCGCAGGCGATGCAAGTAGCTCATCGACAAACTCTGCTGCCAGAGTATCGACCTTGCCCTGGAAGTGGCCCGGGTGATCCTTCACCGTCAGCCCGATACTTCTGGCCGCCTCAGAGACCGCCTGCCGGGCCCGTGCATTGCTGGCAATGATATGGGTTTCGATCGTCGCGAAAACCGGTTCACTCTCCTCAGGTGACGGTTCGCCAGTATCGACCAGTTCCTTCAGCCATTCGGGAAGATTATTCGGTAGCGTTAATGCTGCGGAAGGATAGAGCGGCGCCGAGCCGATGGTGGCCGGATCGTCGCCAGGCACATCGGAGATCAACATCTGCAGACAGCGACGGCCACCCAGATGCCTTGCCAGCCGGCCTGCCTTGATAGCTGAGAGGTGTTTACGGACGCGGTTCATCTCGCCGATGGTCAAACCGGATGACAGCAACCAGTCGTTGACTCGCTCCAGCTCCTCCAGCCCCAGCCCATCGGGCAACACCTCCACGAGTGACGAAGCACCGCCGGAGAGCAGAAACAGAAGAGGGATTTCATTGGGAAGTTGATGCAGGAATTCCAGCAGTGTCTCACCGGCCCGGAGGCTGTTTTCATCCGGCAGGGGATGACCACTCTCCAGCACCCGCCAGCGATTGGCCTGCAAGGAAGGGGCAGCATGGCCATATTTGGTAATCACCAATCCGGAATGGAGCCTTTCCCCCAGTGCCTGTTGCCCACCCTTGGCCATTGCAGCCGCCGCCTTGCCTATCGCCACCACCGCCCATTCACCCGGCAGCGGATGTTCCTCGAAATACTGTCTAACGGCCTGCTCACCATTCACACTTCGCAACGCTGCCTGATAGAGCGAGAGCAGTTGCTGATGCCGTCGATTACGGAGGGTGTCAGTCATCGATCACTTCATTGCTGGTATCGAAACAGGGCGTAGGTAAAACGCTGCTCACTGCCTGAGGGTGTGATATGACACTCGCGGCGGCTATCGAGAAGCGTAAAGGCCTCGCCAAGGACTGCCTGCATCTTGTCGGCATCATAACGTTCGACCGGAAGCCCGCTGCACTGTTGCGGCCCATCCAGCGCAAAGGTAGCCAATATCAGGTAGCCGCCCTGCCGCAGGGCCGACTTCAATACCTCGATATAACGTTGCCGGTCATGCTCAGCGGTGAGGAAATGAAAGACCGCCCGGTCATGCCACAGTGCAAAATCGTGTTCCGGTTCGAAGCAGGTGATATCCGAAACCAGCCACTCCACCTGCTCAGCTTTATCGGCCAGACGCTGGCGTACGCACTCCAACGCTGCAGAGGAGATATCCAGTACCGCCACGCGGCGGTACCCCTTGCGCAGCAGGTTATCCACCAACACTGACGCCCCGCCGCCCACATCGATGAGGGGGGCATCGGATTCGATTCCCGTTTGCTCAATAAATTTGAGTGAGATCTCCGGGTAATCCTGATACCAGCTAACCCCGCTCTCCCCCTTTGCCTGGTAGACCTCCTCCCAGTGTTGCTGTCTCTCGTCGCTCATGGTGGTGCCTCACTTCTATCTATCGGGCTCCCGATATTGGCCGGCCGTCTGCTAGTGATTGTAGCCCTTTACTGAGTCAGGCCGCGCGCAAGGTCCTGCTTGATGTCCTCCACATCCTCAAGACCTACGGAGACCCTCACCAGCCCGTCGCCGATGCCGGCATCCTGGCGCTGCTCTGGTGTCAGGCGACCATGAGTGGTGGTGGCCGGGTGGGTAATGGTGCTCTTGGCATCACCCAGGTTGGCGGTAATGGAGAGTACCTTGGTCGCATCGATCACCTTCCATGCCTGCTCCTTGCCGCCCTCCAGCTCGAAGGAGACGATACCGCCGTAACCGCTCTGCTGGGCCGTGGCCAGTTCGTGCTGCGGGTGCGAGGCCAGCCCCGGATAGTGCACCTTTTTTATCCCTGGCTGCTGCTCCAGCCACTGCGCCAGGGTCAGTGCATTTTCAGAATGGGCGCGCATGCGCAGATTGAGCGTCTCCAGCCCCTTCAAAAATATCCAGGCATTGAAGGTGCTCATGGTCGGACCGGCACTGCGCAGGAAACTGTAGACCTGATTACCCACCAGCTCGCTGTCGCCGACAACCGCTCCGCCCATGGCCCGGCCCTGGCCATCGATATACTTGGTGGCAGAGTGGATCACGATATCCGCCCCTAACTCCAGCGGTTTCTGCAGCGCCGGGGTACAAAAACAGTTATCCACCACCAGCAGGCAGCCCCTGCTGTGAGCGAGCGCCGCAAGGCGCTTGATATCCGCCACCTCGGTCAGCGGATTAGAGGGAGTCTCCAGAAACAACATCTTCGTTTCGGGACGGATCGCCTGCTCCCATGCCTCATAGTCAGTCAGCGGAACATAGGAGGTTTCCACACCGAACTTGGCGAAGAAGTTATTGAACAGCACCACAGTGGTGCCGAACACCGCACGGGAGGAGACGATATGGTCTCCCGCCTTGAGCAGACCCATGCAGGTGGAGAGGATCGCGGCCATACCGGAACTGGTGGCGACACAGCTCTCGCCCCCCTCCAGCGCTGCAAGCCGCTGCTCAAAGGTACGAACCGTCGGATTGGTAAAACGCGAATAGATATTGCCCGGCTCTTCCCCGCCAAAGCGGGCGGCGGCCTGCGCGGCACTTTCAAAGGTAAAACTGGAGGTCGGGAAGATCGGTTCACTCTGCTCCCCTTCACTGGTGCGCACCTGGCCGGCGCGCACCGCCAGGGTATCGAATCCCAACTCGTCCCAGTCGTCTGGTGAAATCGTCATTACGCTGTCCTCTTCATCAGCAGGACGGGCACAAAAAAACCCGCCAGCATTACGCCAAAGCGGGTTTTTCCCCCTCGCTTTAGCTGAATTTATTAAGCGCCCGCAAGCTGAGCTTCAAATCGGCGCCATGGTTTCAGATTAGGGGGAGACCGGTTTGAAGTCAACCTCAGGAGTTGTTGTGCATCTCTATAACGGCATTCTCTCGCTGCTCGCGCTCTTCCTTGGCGGAATCGTTGCGGCAGGTCTCCAGATTCTGCAGATACTCAGGCGTGACATCGCCGGTAATGTAATCACCGTTAAATACCGAGGTGTCGAAACGCGCCACATCGGTTTTATTCTTTTTGTAGAGCACCGCCGAGATCAGGTCATCCAGATCCTGGTAGAAAAGACGATCAGCGCCAATGGCCGTGGCGATCTCCTCCTCATCCCGGCCGTAGCCGATGAGTTCCGCCGAGGTCGGCATGTCAATACCATAGACATTGGGGAAGCGTACCGGCGGCGCGGCAGAGGCAAAGTAGACCTTGTTGGCGCCGGCATCCCGCGCCATCTGAATGATCTGCTGCGAGGTAGTGCCGCGGACGATAGAGTCATCGACCAGCAGTACATTTTTATCCTTGAACTCCAGGTCGATAGCATTGAGCTTCTGGCGCACCGACTTCTTGCGCTGCTGCTGTCCCGGCATGATGAAGGTGCGGCCGATATAGCGGTTTTTGATAAAGCCCTCTCGGTAGGTCACGCCAAGGGAGTTAGCCAGTTGCAGCGCCGAGGTGCGGCTGGTATCGGGGATCGGGATCACCACATCGATATCGTGATCCGGCCACTGCGCAAGCATCTTCTTGGCCAGTTTTTCCCCCATACGCAGGCGTGCTTTGTAGACCGAAATGCCATCGATAATGGAATCGGGACGGGCAAAGTAGACATACTCGAAGATGCACGGTGAGTGCTGCGGTTTCTCGGCACACTGGCGGGAGTAGAAATTACCCGCCATATCGATAAAGACTGCCTCTCCCGGCTCCACATCGCGCACCCGCTCAAAGCCCAGTGCATCGATGGCTACGCTTTCGGAGGCGACCACATACTCATCGCCCTCATCCGTCGTGCGCTTGCCGATCATCAGCGGACGGATACCATTGGGGTCGCGGAAGGCAACGATGCCATAGCCGATAATGAGTGAGACCACACCATAGGCCCCCTTCACACGTTGGTGCACCCGGGTTACCGCCTCGAACACATCGTTCTCGTCGACACGATATTTTCCCTGACGCTGCAGCTCGTGGGCAAAGACGTTGAGCAGGATCTCGGAATCGGAACTGGTGTTGATATGACGCAGGTCCGCGCGGAACAGATCCTCCATCAGGGTCTCGGCGTTGGTCAGGTTGCCATTGTGTGCCAAAGCAACGCCGTAGGGGGAGTTGACGTAGAAGGGCTGCGCCTCGGCAGAGGAGGAACACCCCGCGGTCGGATAACGCACATGGCCGATCCCCATATTGCCCTGCAGCCGCAGCATGTGACGGGTGTGAAAGACGTCCCGCACCAGACCGTTGTCCTTGCGCAGGAACAGACGGTTGTCGTCACAGGTCATGATGCCGGCGGCATCCTGGCCGCGATGCTGTAAAACGGTCAGGCCGTCATAGATCATCTGATTGACGGGACCTTTACCTACAATGCCGATAATGCCGCACATGCTTAAAAACTACCTCGCGTAACGATCTCTAGCCGGTTAATAATGAATACTGTTGGCAATGTCATCCGGCAAAAACTGCCGCAACCACACTGCGATATCCTGAAAATAATGCAACAACTGCGCCTCATTCCACCAGGGATCCTTCGGCATCGGTGTCATGCCACCAATCAGTACCAGCAGTGCCACCACGACTATCCCCCTCGCAATACCGAAGAAAATCCCCACCATCCTGTCGGTACCGGTCAGCCCGGTTTTCTTGATGACATGGCCTGCCAGGTAATTAACCATGCCGGCCAGAAACAGCGTGATAACGAAAAGGATAGCGAAAGCGACCACCAGTCGCAGTGATGGAACAGATATATGAGGTTCGAGCAGCTTCTGCAGATTGTGCGAAAAGGTCAATGCAACCCAGGCAGCAACGACCCAGCCTGCCAGGGAGAGCGCCTCTTTGGTGAACCCACGCCACAGGCTGATGAGGACCGAGACGCCGATAATGGCCAGGATGGAATAATCGACCCAATTCATAAGTGGGGGAATGCGTCACGCCATTGCGAAAACAGAGCGCGATTTTACCAGAGCCGCCCCTGCCACAAAAGCGCCAATTATGACGAGTGCTCCATCACGATGCCCTTATACTGAGTTTGACGCTTGAGCTTCTCCAGCTGGGATTCGGCCGTCGCACGCTCAAGCTCGGGGCCGATACGGACACGATAGACGGTACTGCCGTTGGTTTTCAGCCTCTCGACAAAGGTCGTAAACCCCTTGGCGCGTAACTTATCGCGCAGGGCGAAGGCATTCTCAGAACTTGAAAAACTCCCCACCTGTACCACCCAGCCAACGGCCTCTGCCTTCGGCTCGGGCTTATCGCGGGTCGTGGCGGGTTTAGGCGGCTCGTTGTGCTTGATGACCAGCTTTTCGGTCTTCGCTTGTTCCTCGCTGGCCTGTTTCTTAACAGGCTTTTCCTCAACCGGTTCGGGCTTATCCACCAGAACGGGCTTTTCATCGGGCACCGGCTCCACCGGCTCAAGGGGGATATCCAGAGGCTCAAAGCGATAGTCGGGCTTATCGGGGATATTACTGCCGAACAGCGGCATCCCTCCCTCCTCGCCACCATCAAGCAGCATGGGGATGAAGATCACCGCCAGGGAAACCAGTACTACAGCCCCGACCAGGCGCTGTTTCAAACGCTCATTCAACGAAGCACCTCAAATGTGTCATATCCCTTCATTAGGTTGCCGCTATTATACGTGTGCCGCCATCGCCCCGGCTACCGTGTAAAAGGAACCGAAAACAACTATCCGATCCCCTTTTACCGCATCTCGCTGTGCCTGCTCCAACGCCTCATCCAGCGTGGTAAAGACCCGGGGAGTAATTGTACACACCTCCTCCACGACCTTGGCTAGTGATGGCGCATCACAACCTCGATAGACATCTAATCCTGCCACATACCACTGCTCGACAACAGGCTCCAGCGCAGAGACCACATGAGCAAGGTCCTTGTCGGCCAGCATGGCCACTACCGCCCTTGTCTGGCCGCTCACCGGTATCTGCTCCAGGTTATCCTTTAAGGCCATTGCGGACTGCGGATTATGAGCCACATCGATAATCATGGGCACCTCACCCGGAAAAACCTGAAAACGTCCCGCGAGTGATACCGACAACAGGCCCTGTCGCAGATGCTGCATCGAGACAGGGAGTCGCCCGCTCAAGAGGTGCAGTACCATCAGTACGCCGGCCGCATTCTGCAGCTGGAACCGGCCACGAAGGGCCGGAAGTGGCAATGGCATGCGGTGCTGATCTTCGCTAAACCATGCCCAGCCTTCCGACGTCGCTTCATAGCGAAAATCCCTGTCGATCACAGCGAGCGGTACACCCAGTGAGTCCGCATAATCCAGCAGAGAACGGGGAGGATGCGGGTCACTGCACACAGCCGGCATACCTGCCCGGAGGATTCCAGCCTTCTCCCTGGCAATCACATCACGGTCATCGCCCAGCCAGGCAGCATGGTCGACATCAATGGCGGTAACCAGCGCGACATCGGCATCCAGCAGGTTGACCGCATCCAGCCGACCGCCGAGCCCCACCTCCAGGACCGCGACATCCAGGGCGGCTCGGGAGAAGATATCAAACGCAGCCAGGGTGCCGAATTCGAAATAGGTCAGGGACACATCCCCTCTGGCGCGGTCAATCCGCTCGAAGCTCTCACACAGTGCCTCGTCGCTCACCTCCTCACCCTGGATACGAATACGCTCGTTGTAACGCAAGAGGTGCGGGGAGGTATAGCAGCCAACACGGTAACCGGCAGCCAGCAGAATCGACTCCAGCATAGCAACGCTGGAGCCCTTGCCGTTGGTGCCGACAACGCTGATGACCATGTGTTGCTGGGATTGCAGGCCCAGGGCCTTTAGTACCCTTCCAGGGCGTTCAAGGCCCAGGTCTATCGCTGAAGGGTGGAGGGTCTCTTGCCAGTCGAGCCAGGCCTGAAGGGTGGGGAAACGCATAAAGGTGTCAGGTAACAGGATACAACAGGTTACAGGCGAAACCTGGTGTATTCCTGTCGCCTGAGACCTGTCACCTGTAACCTTTGTTTAAGCTGCCGGCTGACGGGTAAAGATGGTCAACACATTGGCGATACGATCACGCATCTCGCGGCGATCGACAATCATGTCGATGGCACCATGTTCCAGCAGGAACTCACTACGCTGGAAACCTTCGGGCAGGGTCTCGCGCACGGTCTGCTCGATAACCCGCGGACCGGCAAAGCCGATCAGCGCACCGGGCTCACCGATGTTGATATCGCCCAGCATCGCCAGCGAGGCGGAGACACCACCCATGGTCGGATCGGTCATTACGGATATAAAGGGAATACCCTTGTCACGCAGTCTGGCCAGCACAGCGGAGGTCTTGGACATCTGCATCAGAGAGAACAGCGCCTCCTGCATGCGCGCCCCACCACTGGCGGAGAAACAGACCAGCGGAATACCGTGTTCGAGGCTGGCGTTGGCCGCCTGGACGAAACGCTCGCCTACGACAGAGCCCATGGAACCGCCCATGAACTTGAATTCGAAGGCGACGGCAACCAGCGGTACGCTCTTTACCTGCCCCATCATCGCCACCAGCGCATCGGTCTCGCCGGTACTCTTCTGGGCCTGGCTGATGCGATCCTTGTACTTCTTGCTGTCCTTAAATTTCAGCGCATCGACCGGCTGCACATCAGCGCCGATTTCCACCCGTGGTTCAGCATCGAGAAAGGACTCGAGACGACGGCGTGCACCGATACGCATATGGTGGCCGCACTTGGGGCAGACATCCAGATTGCGCTCCAGCTCGGCGCGATAGAGGACACCGTTACAACCGGGGCACTTGGCCCACAGCCCTTCCGGTACGGTCTTCTTGTTACCGCCCTCGGTCCGAATCTGGGACGGCAGGAAT
>JBEPXU010000020.1:0-14761 GCA_041641735.1 Ectothiorhodospiraceae bacterium | reverse complement strand
GGTGACTAGCCACTAACCGTATCACAAAATATCGATGCGCATCGGCTCAGCGTTGGGGTGAGTTGTCCTCTGGACGGCACTCCCCCTGCCACTGACAGACCCGGTTTCTGCCACTGTGTTTGGCGTTATAGAGCGCCTGGTCCGCATGATAGATGATCTCCTCCACATCGCATTGCGGACTGAGCTCTGCCACACCGAAGGAGACGCTGATCCTCACCATATCCATATCGGAGGTGGGGATTTGTAGCAGGGCGATACCTTTGCGCAGCCGTTCTGCAATTTCGGTGGCGGTGGTGATATCCGTTTGCGGCATGCTGAGGAGAAACTCTTCTCCGCCATAACGGTAGAGGCGGTCATAGGGGCGAATATTGTCGAGAATGTAACGGCTGATGACTCTCAGGACCTGATCGCCGCTCTGGTGACCGTAGCGGTCATTGACCTCCTTGAAGTGATCCAGATCGAGCATGGCAATGCTGAAGGTTTGGGCATTGCGACGGGAGAGCTCACGCTGTTCGCGCAGGTGTGTGAGCATGCCGATACGACTATTGGCACCGGTCAGGCTATCAAGATTATAGAGAGTGTTCTGCAACTCCTCCTTGAGGGTGTTTATCTCAAGGCGCAACCGTTGTAAGGAGTTGGCAAATCGATCATAACGGTCAACGGGTGCTGCACCGCATTCATCCAGATTGGTGAGCATGGCGGCGGCATCGGCGTGCATGGTCTGGTGCTCTTTTTCAATTGCGCGGAAGGCCGGATGTTTACGCAGTTTCTCACAGGCGTGGTGATAGACCCACTGGCCGAAACGGCATTCACGGTGGGCATCGTCGCGCAGATCACGCTGATCCAGTGGCAGACGACAGAGCATGGTCCGGTTCATCCCTTCGAACCATTCGTCGTGATTGTGGATAGCCTGTTCGAGTTGGCTTACAGCTGTTTGTAGCTCTTCTTTGGTGGCGCCAAACACACGCTTTGACCTCCTGAAACTTTATATTTCAGCGTAGTCGGATTTTCGGGCAACTGTCAAAACATCTCAACGGATATGTTCGCCGCGGGCCTGTAGTTCGGCATGATAGGAGGAGCGAACCATCGGGCCGGAGGCAACCCTGATAAAACCAAGGTCTCTGGCAATGGTTGCCAGTTGGTCAAACTCCTCAGGCGTGACGTACCGTTGTACCGGCAGGTGGTGCCGGGATGGAGAGAGATACTGACCGATGGTCAGGTTGTCGCAACCGTGTTGGCGCAGGTCCCTGAGTACCTCAATGATCTCTTCATTGCTCTCTCCCAGGCCTACCATCAGTCCCGATTTTGCCGGTACGCCGGGACACATCTCCTTAAAGCGACGTATCAGGTTCAAGGAGCCCTCATAGTCGGCACCCGGACGCGCCTGTTTGTAGAGGCGGGGGACCGTTTCAAGGTTGTGGTTAAAGACATCCGGTGGCTCGGCCGAAAGGATTTCCAGCGCCTTTTGCTCCCGCCCGCGAAAATCGGGGGTGAGGATCTCGATATTCGTTTCCGGCGAGGTATCGCGAATCGCGCGGATACAGGCGGCGAAGTGAGCGGCACCACCGTCACGCAGGTCATCGCGATCGACCGAGGTGATGACCACGAAGCGAAGCCCCATCGCTTTAATGGTATCGGCCAGGTGCTGTGGCTCGTCGCCATCCAGCGGTTCGGGGCGCCCGTGGGCGACATCGCAAAAGGGACAGCGGCGGGTACAGATCCCACCCATAATCATGAAGGTGGCCGTACCGTGGTTGAAACACTCCCCCAGATTGGGGCAGGCAGCCTCCTCGCAGACAGTATGCAGTTTCTTTTCGCGCAGTATGGCCTTGAGGCGTAATACCTCAGGACTGTTGGGTGAGCGGGCCCGAATCCACCTTGGTTTGCGCAGAGGCCTGTCCGCCGGTACCACCTTGATGGGAATTCGTGCGGTTTTGCTCTCGCCCTTGAGCGGGTTGGGCTGCTGTATAGGGAAGTCGTCTTCCTGATTCATGGGCTTGAGATGGGGGCATGCTGCCGGGGTAACAAGGCCAGAGGCCATTATGGAAGCTGATGGCTGTGCCGTATTTGTCGGTTGATATCGAGCTTTTCACATAGCCGGGTAAGCAGTTTTTCCGCAACGGTATCCAGGCTGTCACGGACTCCCTGCTCGCGTAACTGGGTGACACCTAGTCCCTGGTAGCCGCAGGGGTTGATGCGGCTGAAAGGCTCAATATCCATGTCGACATTGAGGCTGAGCCCGTGGTAGCTGCCATTTCGCCTCACGCGAAGTCCCAGGGAGGCAATCTTATCGCCGTTAACGTAGACCCCCGGGGCGTCCTGTCGAGCCTCACTGCTAAGGCCATAGGCCTGTAGCAGATCGATGACAGCCTGTTCCATGGCGTTGATCACCTGTCGAACCCCAAGTTTTCGTCGCCGAATATCCAGTAACAGATAGATCACCAGCTGACCCGGTCCGTGGTAGGTGACCTGTCCACCCCTGTCCACCTGTACCACCGGTATGGCACCAGGGGAGAGGAGATGTTCCGGTTTGCCGTTCATACCCTGGGTGAAGACAGCCGGGTGCTGGAGGAGCCAGATTTCGTCGGCAGTCTCTTCGGTACGCTGTTCGGTAAAACGTTGCATCGCGGTGAAGGCCTGCTGGTATTCAACCAGGCCAAGGTGGCGAACCAATAGGGGAGGGGGTGATCCGGCAGCAGGGGATGTGGAGGGCATGATGAAGATGCTGGTCGGTACTGGACCTGGAGCTTAAAGGGCCATCAGTACTGCTTCACAGGCGGTCAGTTCGCGGTAGATGTTATCCAGTTGCTCTCGGCTGGTCGCCGTCACCGTGATGGTGACAGAGAGGTATTTTCCACCCTGACTGTCGCGACACTTGACGGCCGAGTCACCCAGATCCGGGACATGCTTGCTCACCAGGCTGACTACCAGTGCCTGAAAATCATCATGGGCACGACCCATGGCCTTGATGGGGAACTGGCAGGGAAACTCCAGCAGTGTCTCTTTTTCACTCATAATTGCTACGATACCTGGCCGTCACGAAAGGCCTGTTTATAACGTTGATAAAGGTCAATGAGTTGTTGCCAAAGGGGACCGGACTGGCCTTTGCCAACGGGTTGATCGTCAAGTCGGGTGACCGGGATGATCTCCTTGGTGGAGGAGGTCAGCCAGATTTCGTCCGCCTCACGCAACTGCATTTCACTAATGGCCCCCTCTACGCATGGGATGCCATTTTCCTGGCAAAGTTCCACTACCAGGTCGCGGGTAATTCCGGGAAGCAGCAGATTGCTCTTGGGCGGTGTCAGTACCACACCGTTGTTGACGATAAATGCGTTGCTTGCTGCCCCCTCCGTGACAAAGCCGTCGCGTAGCATGATCGCCTCCGCTGCTCCGGCATCCACGGCCTGTTGCCGCAGCAGAATGTTGGGGAGCAGGGCAATGGCCTTGATGTGGCACAGCTTCCAGCGAAAATCCTCCACGGTCACGGCAGATACACCTTCACGAAGATTCTCCGGCACCGGCCCGACAGGGGAACTCATGGCAAAGACAGTGGGCTCGGTATCCGGGGGAAAGCTGTGGTCGCGTTTTGCGACGCCGCGGGTGACCTGTAGATAGAGGGACTGGTCGCCATCACCATTGAGTGTGACCAATTTTTCCAGCAGTGCCTGCCAGGCGTGGTGATTAAGCGGATTGGCCAGGCGGATCCCTTCAAGGCTGTGATCCAGGCGATCCAGGTGGTGGGCTAAGCGGAAAAGCCGCCCGCCGTAAACCGGAATGACCTCGTAGACTCCATCGCCGAAGATAAAGCCGCGATCAAGAACGGAGATCTTTGCCTCACTGGTGGGAAGGAACTCACCGTTCAGGTAGACAGTTTCATCGTCGAAGTCATTCATACCCGGATGATTACTCCAGTAACAGTAGAGCGCTGTCCTTGAGTTTCTGCCACAGGCCGCCTTCTTTTACCGACTGCTGGGCCACCAGCGGACGCTCGGAAATGAATTTATCGCCTAGTTTGACACTGACCTGACCGACCTTCTGTCCTGCTTTTACCGGGGCAACAAGGTTCTTGCTCACGCGCATCGAGGCCTTAAGCTGTTTGTACTGTCCGCGTGGAACCGTGACGTAGAGGTCTTTGGCCAGGCCAACCGCTACATTCTCGCGCTCACCCTTCCAGATACGCATCTGCTTGAGCGGCTTGTTGGCCGCATAGAGCTGGTGTGTCTCATAGAAACGGAAGCCATAGTTGAGGAGTTTCTGACTCTCCTGTGCACGGGCCTTTTCACTCTTGGTGCCCATGACAACGGAGATAAGACGCATCGTGTCGCGTTTTGCCGAAGCGACCAGGCAGTAGCCGGCCGATTCGGTATGTCCTGTCTTTATTCCGTCGACACTTTCGTCACGGTAGAGCAACAGGTTGCGATTGGACTGGGTAATATTGTTGTAGGTGTATTTCTTCTGCGAATACCAGCTGTAGTGAACGGTGAAGTCGCGAATGAGTGCCGCTGCCAAGTGGGCCATGTCGATCGGTGTGGTGTAGTGATCTTCATGGGGCAGTCCGGTACTGTTGGCAAAATGGGTGCCGGTAAGACCAAGGCGTTCAGCATGGGCATTCATCAGTGGCACGAAGGCATTTTCACTACCGGCAACAAACTCGGCCAGGGCGACACTGGCATCGTTGCCCGACTGGATAATCAGGCCCTTGAGCAGTTTCTCGACGGTAACCACATCACCGACCTCGAGAAACATCCGGGAACCGGGCATTCGCCAGGCCTTTTCACTGATACGCACCTTGTCATCGAGGGAGATATGACCATCCTTGATCTCGCTGAAAACAACGTAGGCGGTCATCATCTTTGTCAGGCTGGCCGGTTCGAGGCGTTGCTCGGGTTTGTCTGCGACGATGACCTGACCGCTGCTGAAATCGATCAATACATAACCGGTGGCCGATAATCTGGGCGGTGAAGGAATCAGGGAGGGAGCTGCCTGAGCGCTGATTGCGGAGACGAATAGCAGCAAAAGTAGAGTGAAAAACGTAAATGATCGAGTCATGTCAGATATCTGCGGTTATCCAGAGAAAAAAATGGGGAATTACGGCCATTTTAGCGGTTTAGCACACCGAAAAGTAGACCAGTCGTCAGTCGATAACGATTGTTGGGACGCCTATCCCAAGATTGTTGATACGCGTTGCGATGCGATCGGCTTCTTCTACGGATCGCAGGGGGCCGACGCGGACCCGGTAAATATTCTTGCGATCCACAGTGACATGCTGGATCGCGGCACCGTTAACATTGTTCAGTGCCAGTCGGGCACGAAGTGTTTCGGCATTATGCATACTGATGAATGAACCCAACTGCAGGTAGAGCGAGGGTTTGGCCGGGGGGGCTGGCGATTGGTGAGTCGCCGACGGTGGTGTATTGCTGCTGGTCAGCTGGGTTTGCGATTTAGCCGGGCCGGGCTGTCCCGGTTCGATTGCACGGATCTCAACCCGTCCGGTCCCATGTCCCACAATATCCAGTTTTTTGGCCGCGGTGTAGGAGAGGTCGATGATGCGGTTGTCATGAAAGGGGCCGCGATCATTGATACGCACAATGACCCGTTTACCATTGTCCAGATTGGTTACCTGCACATAACAGGGTATCGGCAGTGTCTTGTGGGCTGCCGTCATCGCATACATGTTGTAAGTCTCACCATTGGACGTCTTGCGGCCATGGAATTTTTTGCCATACCAGGAGGCAATACCCCGCTGGACAAACCCTGTGCTGCTTTTCCTGACATAGTAGCGTTTGCCGCGTACGACATAAGTACTCGGATTGCCGGCGCGGGTGCGTTTTTCATGTTTGGGTACGGCGTCGGGGATGTGTGCGACACTGACTGGCTGAGAGGGGCCGCCGTCACGGTTGACGCTGCAGGCCGAGAGGGAGAGTACCGCTGCCAATGCAGCGATAGCGGTTAGGAGGCCCAAATGTCGTTTTTGCTGCATCCCTATCCTGCGTTGTTGTCGGAATTGCGTTGTTGCGATGCGCGTGTTGTGCGTATCGCTTCGCTCAGCTGGTATACAGCCATGGCGTACAGGGGGCTGTGGTTATACCGGGTGATGACATAAAAATTATGCCGGGTGACCCAGTACTGCTTGTCCTCCTGGCTTACCTCCAGCGCGATCAAAGCCACGTTACTGTCATTATTATAGTTCGCAGCGGGTTGTACACCCATCTTTCTTAGTTCGCCGAGGTTAACCGAAGGACGGTAGCCCTTGTCGAGAACAGCTTGTGGTGGTTTTCCCTTGAGCGAAGCGCGACTGGCAACGGCTTTGCCCGGATGCCACTTATGCCGGGCAAAATAGTTAGCGACACTGCCGATGACATCCGCGGGATTTTTCCACAAGTCACGGTGACCATCCTTATCGAAGTCGACTGCATAGGCCCGAAAACTACTGGGGATGAACTGTGGCATGCCCATGGCGCCGGCATAGGAGCCGAGGAATTCCAGCGGATCGCGTTTTTCTTCCCGGCTCATCAGCAGGAACTCTTCCAGCTGGCCGCGGAAGAAGCGGCTACGTTTGGGGTAATCAAAGGCCAGGGTGCTGAGTGCGTCGATAACACGATAGCTGCCGCTATGACGACCATAGCGTGTTTCCACGCCAATAATGGCAACGATAATTTGCGCTGGTACTCCGTACTCTTTTTCAGCCTTTTCCAACAGTGCTTTGTGTTGCTGCCAGAACTTTACCCCTTCGCGAATGCGATCGGCCGTGACAAAAATCGGCCGGTACTCGTACCAGGGCTTGCCCTCTGCTGGACGGGTAATGGCGTCAATGATGCGCTGCTTGTGTTCAACCTGACTGAAAACCTTTTCAAGCTCCGAGGCAGAGAAGTCATGCTTATGACTCATCTCCTGGATGAACTCACGACTCTGCGGATATTGCTGCAGAAACCCTTCAGCAAGCAACGGTGTGCTGGTCAATAGCAGCAGAGATAAGATAAGGCTTTTCACAATAATTCAGTTCTTCAGTAATTTACGGTGTGTATGTATTGACATGAGGATACCGAAAGAGGCCATCAAGGTCACCATTGAACTGCCGCCGTAGCTCACCAGGGGCAGCGGTACCCCTACCACCGGGAGCAGACCGCTGACCATGCCGATGTTAACGAAAACATAGACCATAAATGTCATGGTAAGTCCTCCGGCCAACAGCCGTGAATAGGTATCCTGGGCCTGACTGGCGATATAGAGGCCTCGAAGCACGATGGTCAGGTAGATGGCGAGCAGGATCATCGCTCCCATCAGGCCAAACTCCTCGCTAAGTACGGCGAAGATAAAGTCGGTATGTCGCTCAGGCAGAAACTCCAGGTGTGACTGGGTGCCATTGAGCCACCCTTTTCCGTAAAGCCCTCCCGAGCCGATAGCAATTTTGGATTGAATGATGTGATAACCGGAGCCGAGCGGATCGCTCTCGGGGTTGAGAAAGGTCAGCACCCGCCGACGCTGGTAATCGTGCATGCCGAACTGCCACAGCAGCCATGCCATGGGAACCGCCAGTATCGAGGCAACACTGATAAACCGCCAGCTGAGTCCGGCAAAAAGCAGGACAAAAATACCGGAGCTGGCAATGAGCACTGCGGTGCCCAGGTCCGGTTGCTTGGCGATTAACAGCGTTGGGACGATAACGAGGATTAAGGCCGTAACGGTGTGCCGCAGGCGGGGCGGCAGGGATTTCTCAGAAAAATACCAGGCCACCATCATCGGTACGGCCAGCTTCATCAGTTCAGATGGCTGGAAACGGATGCTCCCGACACTGAGCCAGCGCTGAGCCCCCTTACCCACCTCCCCCAGAAGGAGAACGGCAATAAGCATGATAAGGCCGGCAGCGAATATCCAATGTGTCCAGCGCAGCAGGGTGTCGGGCGAAACCTGGGCCAATAGCAGCATCACACCGAAGGAGATACCCAGGCGGGTGATCTGACGAATAATTTGCGCCTCATCCTGACCGCTGGCGCTGTAGAGGATCACCAGGCCAAAACCGGCAAGCAACAACAATGCGGCC
The DNA here is from genome assembly GCA_041641735.1 of Ectothiorhodospiraceae bacterium. GTDB lineage: Bacteria > Pseudomonadota > Gammaproteobacteria > Thiohalomonadales > Thiohalomonadaceae > JAPHTQ01. The sequence goes on along the minus strand of JBEPXU010000020.1, from coordinate 6,720 downwards.
AGCATGGGCGGATCCAGGTGGAGTCGCCGAAAAATGCTGTGACTGGCAGAGGCATCGCTAAGCAGCATGGTTCATTCTCTCAATTCGTTACGGTCCAGCAGGTAGCGGTCGATGACTTTGCGGGCTATCGGGGCCGCCACATGACCGCCACTGCCGCCATTTTCCACGATGACTGCCACGGCAATTTTGGGATCATCCACCGGGGCAAAGGCGATAAACAGCCCGTGATCGCGGAGCCGTTTTTCGATATCGGCCGCCTCATACTCCTCATCCTGGGCGATAGAGAAAACCTGTGCGGTCCCCGTCTTGCCTGCCATTTTGTACTCAAGGCCATGGCTGATGCCCCTGGCCGTGCCTCGCCAGCCGTGTATGACCTGGGTCATGGCATGTTTGATACGCTGCCAGTTTGCCCGCGACTGGATAGCAACCGTTTCAGCCGTTGCCGGTGGCACGACGGCCCGGCTTTGCGTGGCGGGGTCTTCAATCTCATGTATCACCCGTGGTCGCATCAGCTTGCCGCCGGAGGCCAGGGTAGCTGTTGAATTGGCCAGTTGCAGTGGGGTGGCAAGGAAAAACCCCTGACCAATACCTGTTATGAGGGTCTCGCCAGGGAACCAGGGTTCCTTTCTCACGCGTCTTTTCCATTCCCGGCTTGGCAGCAGGCCTGAGGCCTCACTGCCCAGATCGATGCCTGATTTGCGACCAAAGCCAAAGTGACTCAGGTAACTGGAGAGATTGTCGATACCCAGATTGAATGACAGGTCGTAAAAAAAGACATCACAGGATTGGATAATGGCGTTGGTGGTGCTGATAGGCCCATGGCCACTTTTCTTCCAATCGCGATAGCGGTGGTCATCATTCTTTAGGGTGTAATAGCCGCGGCAGACGACCGAGTCGTGCGCCGTGATCTTCTTGAGCTCAAGCCCCGCCAGACCGACAAAAGGCTTGGTGGTGGAACCCGGAGGATACTGACCGCGCAGTGCCCGGTTAAACAGTGGTTGATCCCGCGAGTCACTCAGTTCCCGGTACGTCTTCAGTGGAATGCCATTGACAAAGAGGTTGGGGTCATAGGAGGGGACACTGACCAGGGTGAGCACGGCTCCGGTTCCGGGTTCGATCGCTACCAACGCCCCGCGTTCATCCTCAAAAGCCTGCTGTGCGGTGCGCTGCAATTCGACATCCAGGTTCAGGTACAGATTTTTGCCGGGGGTTGGCAGTGTACGTTCGAGAACCCGCAGTACCCTGCCTCGGGCATTGGTCTCTACTTGTTGATAGCCGACATTCCCGTGCAGCAGGGCCTCTTCGCTTTTTTCAACACCGGTTTTGCCGACATAGGTCGTTGCGGCGTAGTTTGACGGGTCAAGCTCCTTGAGTTCTCGTTCGTTGATCCGTCCGACATAACCCACCGTGTGGGCGGTGAGTTTGCCGAGCGGGTAGTGACGGGTCAGGGTGGAGTTTATCTCCACGCCGGGGAGCCTGTGACTGTTGACGGCAATCAGGGCCACCTCCTTGTCACTCAGGCGAAAGCGTAGTGGTACCGCTTCGAAGCGGCGCACGCGCCTGAGTTCATGACGAAAGCGCTCGATATCTTCATCACTGACCTCAATAAGATCCGAAATGCTCTTCAGGGTGGCATCCATGTCCTCTACCCGCTCTTGCACGACCTCCAGACTGAAGGTTGGGAGGTTCTGGGCCAGCAACACACCATTGCGGTCATAGATCAGCCCGCGGGTTGCGGCGATCGGTTCGAGGGAGACGCGGTTGTTGGTGGATAGGGTAGTGAAGTGTTCGTGGCGCACTACCTGGAGGTAGGTCATGCGGGCGATTAGTCCACCTACCAACAGCAAGGCGAAAACCGTAGCAGCAATGGCACGGCTATTGAACAGGTGTCGCTCCCGGATGGGGTCCTTGAGAAGCGTAATACGGCGTTTCACCCTAGCTCACCTTGAAGCTTCGACGAACATCACGAAGGATCAGGAACAACCAGGGCCACAACAACATGCTGGTGAAGGAAGGAAGCCAGTATTTCAGGCTGTTGGGCGATTCCCCGAGAAAGCCTTTGATCCAAATGACCAACAGCTGTTGCAGCAACAGCAGCATCAACACAATGAGTGCCTGCTGTGCCAGTGGGTAGATGCGCATGCGTCGATGCAGGTTGAAGGTGAGATAGGCGATCAGAGACAGGGCAAGGGCATATTGGCCCAGAACCGCACCATGTATGACATCAAGCAGAAGTCCGGCGATCCAGCCGATACCGACACCCACACGTTCCGGTAGCGCAAGGCACCAGTAGATAAGGACCATGGTGACCCATTCGGGACGAAGGTACTCAGCCCAGTCGGGTAGCGGCACCATGGTCAGCATCATGGCGGCGACAAAGGTCATTGCGATGACCCAGCCACCGTGGTGGCGAACGGTCCTCACTCTTTCACCTCCGGCAATTCCGGCCACACCAGAAGCACTTCGCTGGCGCGATCGAGCTGGGCCAGCGGTGTTGCGCTGATACGAGCATAGGGCAGGCTGGGGTCGCGTTTGATAGAGCTCACTCTGGCGACCGGATAGCCGGCAGGGAAACGCAGACCAAGACCCGAGGTGACCAGCAGGTCCCCGACCTTGATATCGGCGTTATTAGGCAGGTGCGGGACATCCAACCGGTTGCTCTCTCCTGTACCGACCGCGAGGGTGCGCAGGCCATTGCGGTTAACCTGTACAGGGGTGGCATGACTGGGATCGGTAATCAATATCGCGGTAGTGTTAAGCGGTGTAACGTGAATAACCTGCCCCATTATCCCGTGAGCATCCAGTAACGGGTGACCGACGAAGACGCCGTCCCGGCTACCTTTATTCAGCAGCACCTGGTGTTTGAAGGGATCGAAGTCGACAGAGATCAACTCGGCGATGAGTACCCGCTCCCAGCGTCGGCTGGCTGACTGCAGCAGTGCACGGAGACGTTCATTCTCCTTTTCCAGGGAGGCCAGTTTCTGCAGTTTGAAATCGAGCTTGAGCTGTTTTGCCCGCAGTTTGCGGTTCTCTTCAAGCAGCGTGTTGTGGCTTGAAAGGGATTCGCTGGCCCAGTCACTGAACTGGAAGGGCAGGTTGACCAGATACTGCATCGGATAGACGACCATCGACAGACCGCTGCGTATCCCCTCCAGGGTATGCTGCCGGTGATCCAGGGTCATTAGAGCGATAGAGGCGATCACCAGCAGCGCAGCACGCGCTGTGGTTGACGGACCCTGGACAAACAGCTGTTTTATAGCTCAACCCCCCTGACAGGAAATCAAATGACTACAAGGTGTGTGGCGGCGAAAACCGCCATGCCTGACTCAATCGAGCGCGAAAAGGTCGCCGCCGTGTTCGTCCATTAGCTCCAGGGCACGACCGCCACCCCGGGCCACACAGGTCAGCGGGTCTTCGGCAATGATGACCGGCAATCCGGTCTCTTCCATCAGTAGGCGATCCAGGTCACGCAGCATGGCGCCACCGCCGGTTAGGACCATGCCTCGTTCGGCAATATCGGCACCCAGCTCCGGCGGGGTCTGCTCCAGTGCGGTTTTCACGGCACCGATGATGCCGGACAGCGGCTCCTGTAGCGCTTCGAGGATCTCGTTGGAGTTGAGGATAAAGCTGCGCGGAATACCCTCGGCCAGGTTGCGACCGCGGACCTCGACCTCATGCACCTCGGCACTGGGGTAGGCGGTTCCAATCTCCTCCTTGATACGCTCTGCGGTAGACTCACCGATGAGCGTGCCGTAGTTACGGCGCACGTAGTTGATGATAGCCTCGTCGAAACGGTCGCCACCGATACGCACGGAGTTGGAGTAGACGATACCGTTGAGCGACAGCACCGCGATCTCGGTGGTGCCACCGCCGATATCCAGCACCATCGAGCCGCTGGCCTCGGAGATGGGCATACCGGCACCGATGGCGGCAGCCATCGGCTCTTCAATCAGGTAAACCTCGCGGGCGCCGGCACCGGCAGCGGACTCCTTGATGGCTCGGCGTTCGACCTGGGTGGCCCCGCAGGGGACGCAGATCAGAACCCTCGGGCTGGGCTTGAGGGCCTTGAATTTGTTCTCATGCACCTTGCGGATGAAGTGCTGTAGCATCTTCTCGGTAACGGTGAAGTCGGCAATGACCCCATCCTTCATCGGGCGGATGGCGATAATGTTGCCGGGGGTACGGCCCAGCATGGCCTTGGCCTCGGCCCCGACCGCGGCAATCCGTTTGGAACTGTTCGGACCGGCCTCCTGGCGGATAGCGACAACCGATGGCTCGTTCAGGACAATTCCCTCACCGCGCACATAGACGAGTGTATTCGCCGTCCCCAAATCGATGGAGATATCGTACGAAAACATACCCTTGAAACGTCCCAGCATACCCATAATCGTCGTCGCTTTTCTGTTGTTTGTTGTGTAATAGAGAATGATCGCACTAATTTAGCAACCCGGTGGGTCTTTGGGCAAGGTCCTATCTGTGATAAGTTTCCTCTTTTTACCTATTACCCGCTAATTTGGAGTCATTTCATGGCACTCGACAAAAGCGATGTGGAGAACATTGCCCATCTGGCGCGCCTGGCCATTAGTGATGAGGACGTTCCGGCCTATGCCGAGAACCTCTCCAGCATCCTCTCCCTGGTGGAGCAGATGAACGCGGTCGATACCAGCGGTGTTGAGCCCATGGCCCACCCCCTGGAGATGGCCCAGCGCCTGCGTGAGGACGTGGTCACCGAGGAGAACCAGCGTGAGCACTTCCAGCAGCACGCCCCGGCCGTGGAGAACGGCCTGTTCCTGGTACCCAAGGTAATCGAATAAGACCGTGGGCTGCCCACCGGCAGTCCCCAGCTAAAAGACGGAATTCCCTATGCATACCAAGACCATTGCCGAACTGGCCGCCGGGCTGAAGGCCGGCGAGTTCACCAGTGAGGAACTGACCAAGGCCTTTATCGAGCGCATCAAGGCGCTTGACGGTCAGCTAAACAGCTACATCACTGTCACCGAAGAGCCGGCCCTCGAGCAGGCACGCGAGGCGGACAAACGCATTGCTGCCGGCGAGGCCGGCCCGCTGACCGGCGTGCCTATCGCCCACAAGGATATCTTTTGTACCGACGGCGTGCGTACCTCCTGTGCCTCGAAGATGCTCGACCCCTTTATTGCCCCGTACGACGCTACTGTGGTGAGAAAGTTCAAGGAAGCCGGCGCGGTGATGCTGGGTAAGACCAACATGGATGAGTTCGCCATGGGCTCCTCCAACGAGACCAGCTTCTACGGCCCGGTGAAGAACCCCTGGGATACCGATGCGGTACCCGGCGGCTCCTCCGGCGGTTCCGCGGCGGCTGTGGCGGCACGGATCGCACCCGGTGCCACCGGCACCGACACCGGTGGCTCTATCCGTCAGCCGGCGGCGCTATGCGGTATTACCGGCCTCAAGCCGACCTACGGCCGGGTCTCCCGCTACGGCATGATCGCCTTCGCCTCCTCGCTGGACCAGGCGGGCCCGATGGCGCGCACCGCTGAGGACTGCGCCCTGATGCTCGGCGCGATGGCCGGGTTCGATGAGCGTGACTCCACCTCCGCCGAGCAGGAGGTACCGGATTACCTCTCCGGTCTGGACAATGACCTCTCCGGCCTGAAGATCGGCCTGCCGAAAGAGTATTTCGGTGAGGGTCTCGATAGTGAGGTGGCCAAGAGTGTCGAAGCGGCAGTCGAGGAGTACAAAAAGCTCGGTGCCGAGGTGGTGGAGATCAGCCTTCCCAACACCAACCTGGCGGTGCCCACCTACTATGTGGTCGCACCCGCCGAGTGCTCCTCCAACCTTTCGCGCATGGATGGTGTGCGTTTCGGTTACCGCTGCGAGGATCCGAAGGACCTGGAGGACCTCTATAAGCGTTCCCGTGGCGAGGGCTTCGGTCCTGAGGTGAAGCGCCGCATTATGGTAGGTGCCTACGCGCTCTCTTCCGGTTACTACGATGCCTACTACCTCAAGGCCCAGCAGTTGCGCCACCTCATCTCCGAGGACTTTACCAAGGCCTTCGAGCAGGTGGATGTGATCATGGGGCCGACCGCCCCGACCCCTGCCTTCAACCTGGGCGATAAGAAGGACGACCCGGTGGCTATGTACCTGGCCGATATCTACACCATCGCGGTCAATCTGGCAGGCCTGCCCGGTATGTCGGTGCCCTGCGGATTTATCGGTAAGCGTCCGGTGGGGCTGCAGCTCATCGGCAACTATTTCGACGAGGCGCGCCTTTTGAATGTGGCGCACAAGTACCAGCAGGCCACCGACTGGCACACCAAGTCTCCGGAGGGATTTTAAGCGATGGAATGGGAAGTTGTAATCGGTTGCGAGATCCACACCCAACTCGCTACCAACTCGAAGATATTTTCCGGTGCCGCCACCGCCTATGGCGCTGAGCCCAACACCCAGGCCTGCGCCGTCGACCTCGGCCTGCCCGGTGTGCTCCCCGTCCTGAATAAGGAGGCGGTGCGCATGGCGGTGATGTTCGGCCTGGCGGTGGATGCGGAGATCGGCAAGCGCTCGGTCTTTGCGCGCAAGAACTATTTCTATCCCGACCTGCCCAAGGGCTACCAGATCTCCCAGTTCGAGCTGCCGATCGTCGGCGAAGGCAAGCTGGAGATCGAACTGGAAGACGGTGAGAGCAAGACCATCGGTATCACCCGCGCCCACCTCGAAGAGGATGCGGGCAAGTCGTTGCATGAG
>JBEPXU010000019.1:0-15148 GCA_041641735.1 Ectothiorhodospiraceae bacterium | reverse complement strand
GAATGCCCTGAGGAAGGAGCGTATTCCGGTATCCATCTACTTGGTCAATGGCATTAAACTGCAGGGGCAGGTCGAGTCATTCGACCAGTTTGTCGTACTGCTTAAAAACTCCGTTAACCAGATGGTTTATAAGCACGCTATTTCCACCATTGTTCCTGCACGCAATGTACGCGTGAGCTTCCCCGAGCAAACCACGGGCGAACAGGGGCCAAACCACAATTTCTAAGTCTGTAGTTATTATCAGCGCCGTTACGGAGGTTTACCTTGTTTGAGCGCCCCCGTAGCGGTGAGCGCGCCGTACTCGTTCATCTGGACCTGCAGTTGGAAACTGATCGCGAGGACCTTGATGAGTTCAAGGACCTGGCGGTCTCTGCCGGTGCTGTACCGGTGGCGGTGGTGACCGGAGCGCGTCGTCAACCTGAACCCAAATATTTTGTCGGCAGTGGCAAGGCCGATGAGATCCGCCAGGTGGTTATCGACACAGAGGCGGAGGTGGCGCTGGTCAATCATGCTTTGAGCCCTGCCCAGGAAAGAAACCTGGAGCGATTACTCAAATGCCGTGTGCTGGACCGAACCGGCCTGATTCTCGATATCTTTGCGCAGCGTGCACGATCCCACGAAGGTAAACTCCAGGTTGAGCTGGCCCAGTTGCGCCATCTCTCGACACGCCTGGTTCGCGGCTGGACTCACCTGGAACGGCAAAAAGGGGGGATTGGTCTGCGAGGTCCCGGTGAGACCCAGCTGGAGTCGGATCGGCGTTTGATCGGCGATCGCATAAAAAATCTCAATAAGCGTCTTGAAAAGGTTCGGCGTCAACGCGAGCAGGGCCGACGCTCGCGTAAGCGTGCAGAGTTGCCGACCGTTTCGCTGGTCGGCTATACCAATGCGGGAAAGTCGACGCTGTTTAACCGTCTGACAGAGGACCGTGTGTATGCCGCCGATCAGCTTTTCGCCACCCTCGATCCGACCCTGCGGCGGTTGGAACTGGAACCCGGTAATGCCTTGATCCTGGCTGATACGGTCGGTTTTATCCGTCACCTGCCCCATGATTTGGTTGCGGCTTTTCAGTCTACCCTGCAGGAGAGCCGTGAGGCGGACCTGCTGCTGCATGTCATTGATGCCAGTGACGATGAACGGGATGCCAAAATTGAACAGGTTGATGAGGTTTTACAGGAGATCGGCGCGGATGAGGTCCAACAGCTAGCAGTCTACAACAAGGTGGACTTGACCGATGGGGTGAAACCCCATATCGAGCGTGATGCGGAGGGCAAGGTCTCTCGCCTCTATATGTCTGCGGCGACGGGCGAGGGTATGGATCTGCTGCAGCAGGTGTTACTGGAGTGGCTTAATGCCAATCGCCGGCGCTACTGTCTGCACCTGCCGCCCAGCGCCTCGCGTCTGCGCGCAAAACTCTACGAACTGGGTGCCGTCGTGGATGAAAGTATCGACGAGAACGGTACCTCTGAACTGGATATCAGTATCGAACCGCATAGCTTGGAGTCGCTGCGTAAAAATGGGGAATTTGCTGCGCTGTTACCTCCTGCCGGGTGATTGTGCCTTGCGGTGCCGTGGCAAGACCCCTAGAATTTGCGCAACGTATAGAGCTGATGCGGACTTTTCCGCTTAATCAAGATATTTGGAGTGTCTAATGGCCTGGAACGAACCGGGCGGCTCCGGGGGCAAGGATCCCTGGGGCGGCCGTAACGACGAGCAGGGTCCACCGGATCTGGACGAGGTTGTCCGTAAGCTGCAGAGCAAGTTCAATGGCATATTCGGCGGCGGAGGCGGTGGTGAAGGTACCCCTGCCGGCGGCGGTATGGGGACAGGCGGTATCGGTCTCATTGTATTTATTGCGGTGTTGCTCTGGGCGCTCTCGGGTATCTACATCATCGATGAGGGTAACCGCGGTGTGATCACCCAGTTCGGGGCCTACAAGGAGACCACCATGCCCGGGCCACACTGGTATCCACGTTTCATTCAGAGTGTGGAGAAGGTGAATGTCGAGAACGTCCGTAGCATTGAGCTGGGACAACGCGCCGATGAGTCGTTGATGCTCACCCAGGATGAGAACATCGTCGACGTGAAGTTTGCGGTGCAGTACCAGGTGCGCAACGCAGGGGACTATCTGTTCAACGTCCGCGATCCGGATGAGACGCTGCGCCAGGCAATGGAGAGTGCCGTTCGTGAAATCGTCGGCAAGAGCGAGATGGATTTTGTCCTCACTGGAGGCCGGGCCGAGGTCGTTAACCGCGCCCAGAAGCTGATGCAGGATATTTTGGATCAGTACAAGACCGGTCTGGTGGTTAATCAATTGACCATGCAGGATGCCCAGGCGCCGCAGCAGGTGCAGGGCGCATTTGCCTATGCGGTCAAGGCGCGTGAGGATGAGCAACGTCTCAAGAACGAGGCCGAGGCCTACTCCAATGATGTTCTGCCCAAGGCCCGCGGTCGTGCGGCAAGGTTGCTCGAAGAGGCAAGCGCCTATAAGGAGCAGGTAATTGCCGAAGCAGAGGGTGAGACCAGTCGTTTTCTGAACATCCTTGCGGAGTATCGCAAGGCGCCGCAGGTTACCCGCAAGCGTCTCTATCTCGATACCCTTGAGTCGGTGTTGCACAAGAGCAGCAAGGTGGTGGTTGATACCAAGAGCGGTGGTAATAATCTGCTCTATCTGCCGTTGGACAAGCTGATGAAGCGCGGCAGTGAGGCGGCTTCTGATAGCGTGCCCTCCAAGAACTACGAAGCCATGCGCCCTGGGGATAGCAACAGCTCCAGTAGTAGTACGACACAGCCTAACAGTCGCGTGCGCGATGCCAGCAGATCCCGGGAGGTGCGCTAATGACACCGGCTAAGACAGTATTGTTAATCCTTGCCGCCGTTATCCTGTGGCTCGGTTCCATGTCCTTCTTCGTTGTTGATCAGCGGGAATTGGCAATTAAGTTTCGCCTTGGTGAATTCGTGCGGGCTGATTACACACCCGGGATTTATCCCAAGATGCCGTTCATCAACAATGTTCGCAAATTCGATAGTCGTATCCTGACGCTGGATGCTCCGCCAGAGCGTTACCTCACTTTCGAGAAGAAGAACGTCATCGTTGATTCGTTTATTAAATGGCATATCGCCGATGTTGCCAATTACTATACAACCATGGGCGGTGATGAACGACGTGCCGAACAGCGTCTTGCGCAGATCATCAAAAACGGTCTGCGTGATGAGTTTGGTAAGCGGACTATTCAGGAAGCCATTTCCGGTGAGCGCGCGGAAATCATGAATGTGATTACCGAGCAAATCGAGGAGCAGGCCAAACAGTTCGGTATCGAAGTGGTGGATGTACGTATCAAGCGTATCGAGTTGCCGCCGGAGGTTTCCGGTTCCGTATACCAGCGGATGGAGGCAGAGCGTTCCCGGGTTGCCAAAGAGTTGCGTTCCCAAGGTGCCGAGGCGGCCGAGCGTATTCGGGCCGATGCCGACCGACAGCGTACGGTTATCCTGGCAGAGGCCTATCGCGATGCGGAACGTCTGCGTGGTGAGGGCGATGCCAAGGCCGCGGATATCTACGCCAAGGCCTTTAACAAGGATCCGAAATTCTACGAGTTCTATCGCAGCTTGAGTGCTTATAAGAATGTCTTCAGCAATCAGGGCGATGTGCTGGTGCTCGATCCGAATTCAGAGTTCTTCAAGTACTTCAAAGACGCCACGGGCAGTAACCGCTAACGGCGCTGATGCATGCCGGGTAACAATTTGGTGTTACCCGGCTCTTTTTTTTGGGGTGACAATCACGTATGTGGACGGACTTGTGGGCCGCGCTGGCGCTGGTCATGGTGATCGAAGGGTTGTTGCCCGCGTTATCGCCGAAATCATACCGAAAGGCGATGTTTGCAATGATGCAGATGAATGAGCGTTCCCTGCGAACTACCGGCCTGGTGAGTATGATCGCCGGAGCTGTTTTTCTCTATCTGATTAAACACTGAATAGTATGCAAAACGATCGTTGGTTATTGCCGGAAGGCATTGAAGAGGCATTGCCATCACGGGCAGAGCTATTGGAGTCGACCCTGCGCCGCCTCCTCGATGTGTATAAAAGCTGGGGCTATGACCTGGTGATGCCGCCATTTATTGAATATCTGGAGTCGTTGCTCACCGGTACTGGCAATGATCTGGATCTGCAGACTTTTAAGCTGACCGACCAGCTTACTGGTCGGTTGATGGGGATCCGCTCGGACATGACCCCGCAGGTCGCGCGCATTGACGCACACTGTCTCAAGCGCGATGTGCCGACCCGTCTCTGTTATATGGGGACGGTACTCAAGACCCTGCCACCGACCCATGGCGGGAACCGTAGTCCCATGCAGGTGGGGGCCGAGCTTTATGGTCATGCGGGTGTGGAAAGCGATGTGGAGGTGCTGCGTCTGATGGTTAAGACGCTGCACACCGCGGGCCTGGAGCATGTCTATCTCGACCTGGGGCATGTCGGTATCTTCCGTGGTCTTGCTCAGCAGGCCGATCTGGATGCCCAGACCGAGTCACGCCTGTTTGATGCTCTGCAGCGCAAGGCCAAACCGGAAATTGCCGAGTTGCTTTCGGAAAAGGATCTGCCGTCGGCCCTGCACAATATGCTGGAGAGCCTGGCCGATCTGCACGGTGATGCGGCCGTACTGGATAAGGCCGCAACGGTGCTTGCCGAGGCCGATGAGCCGGTACGCCAGGCTTTGGAGAATCTCCGTCAGATCGCACGGGATGCGGCGCACCTCCCAGGTACTAGCGTGCATTTCGATCTGGCTGAACTGCGTGGTTACAATTATCACACCGGTGCGGTTTTCGCCGCCTTTGCCCCGGGCGAGGGCCAGGCCATTGCACAAGGCGGCCGTTATGACGATATCGGCAAGGTTTTCGGCCATGCCCGGCCGGCTACCGGCTTCAGCACCGATCTGAAAACGGTTTTATCCCTGGTGAATGCCAAATCGCCTGAAGTTCGTGGTATCTTTGCACCCTACGCTGAAGATGCTGCCCTGAGCCGGTTGATTGATGAACTGCGAGAGGGTGGTGAGCGCGTTATTCAGTCACTTCCCGGACAACAGGGCACAGCGTTGGAGATGGGGTGTGACCGGGAGCTGGTTCAGCAAAACGATAGCTGGGAAATCGTGGCTGTCCGCAAATAGCTTTTATCCTGCAAAAGATTTTTTTTGGTTTCACTGGGGGCTATCACGCAGCATAGTATGCCTGCGTCGGCATTTGGCCGGCGATGTGACGGCTTGCGTCTGAAAAGAGAGCATGAATATGGGTAAGAACGTTGTCGTAATCGGGACCCAATGGGGGGATGAGGGCAAGGGCAAGGTCGTGGACCTGCTCACCGAAAAGGCTCAGGCCGTGGTGCGCTTCCAGGGCGGCCATAATGCCGGTCATACGTTGGTCATTGACGGCAAGAAGACCGTACTGCATCTAATCCCCTCCGGTATTCTGCGCGAAGGTGTGGAGTGCATGATCGGCAACGGTGTGGTGCTCTCCCCCGAGGCGCTGCTCAAGGAGCTGGATATGCTGGAGCAGAGCGGTGTGCCGGCCACCGAGCGCTTGCGTATCAGTGAGGCCTGCACCCTGATCCTTCCTTATCACATTGCCCTGGATCAGGCTCGTGAGTTGGCCCGTGGCAAGAAGGCTATCGGCACCACCGGTCGTGGCATCGGTCCGGCCTATGAGGACAAGATCTCCCGTCGCGGCCTCAAGGTCGGCGACCTGATGCATCGTGAGCGTTTTGCCGCCCGTCTGGGTGAGGTGCTCGATTACCACAACTTCACCCTGAAGAATTTCTTTAAGACCGATATCGTTGATTTCCAGAAGGTACTGGAGGAAGGTCTGGAGATGGCCGAGCGTATCCGCCCGATGGTGGCCGATGTAACCGGTAAGCTTCATCAGTATCGTACCGAAGGCAAGAATATTATGTTCGAGGGCGCACAGGGCACCCTGCTGGATATCGACCATGGCACCTATCCCTATGTGACCAGCTCCAATCCCACCGCAGGCGGGGCCTGCACCGGCACCGGCGTGGGGCCGCGCGATATCGACTACATCCTGGGTATCACCAAGGCCTACACCACCCGCGTTGGTGCCGGCCCGTTCCCGACCGAGTTGTACGATGGCGCCGGTCATAACGATCCCGTCGGCAAACATATGGCCGATCAGGGCCACGAATTCGGTTCCACCACCGGACGGCCGCGCCGGTGTGGCTGGCTTGATGCTGTTTCGCTTCGTCGCTCGGTCCAGATCAATAGCCTCTCGGGTATCTGCCTGACCAAGATGGATGTGCTGGATGGCCTGGAGACTCTGCAGATCGCCACCGGTTACAACTGCGATGGCGAGATGCTGGAGGCACCGCCTATCGGTGCCGATGCCTATGAGCAGTGCCAACCCGAATACATCGAGGTGCCCGGCTGGAAAGAGAGCACCGTCGGTGTGCGTAGCTATGAGGAGCTGCCGGAGAACGCCAAGGCCTATATCAAGAAGATCGAAGAGGTGGTAGGCATTCCGGTAGATATTGTCTCCACCGGTCCGGATCGCGCCGATACCATTGTCCTTCGTGACCCGTTTGCCTGATGGCTACCCTCTCCTCCAAGGCCTCACAATGAGGCCTTTTTTGTTGCCAAAGTACTGGTTGTGAGTTTGGGACCAGAATCGTCTATGCTGAACAATGTAGTATTAATTCAGAAGGGGGAAATAAATGCAGAGAATCACCAATAATAAGAGGCAGTCGGGTGCGACCGTGGTGGAATACGCCCTTATCGTGGCATTCGTTGCCATGGCAGTTGTGGTGACAGTGATACTTCTGGGGCAGCGGCTCGATTCAAATTATCAGGGAGTTAAGGATTGCGTACAGAATATACAGACTCAAGGGCCGAGTGCCTGTGAATAAGGACTTCTGCTGAATCCACTGGTTGGCACGAAGGGTGGAGTTCACAAGGGCGAGCCGCCAGGCGAGTCAACCCCACGACAGTAGAGCTTCGTCGCTAACGAAAAAACCCGCACCAGATGAACTGTATGCGGGTTCTTTGAAAGATGGTGCCGAGGAGAGGACTCGAACCTCCACGGGGTTGCCCCCACCAGCACCTGAAGCTGGCGTGTCTACCAATTTCACCACCTCGGCTTAGCTCAACAGGCCGTCGACCCGTTGAGGACGCGAACTTTACAGCGCCTTTGATGCGTTGTCAACGGCCTCGTTTAATACAACACAAATTATGTCGTAAGTACGATAGAATAGCAGATTGGAAAATGCCCTGAAGGGCCTCAGGAAAGGTTTACATGTCAAAAAGACTACCCAAGCAAGATCCCTATCAAAAGCGCGAAGCGCAAAAGTACGATAATCCCATCCCCAGCCGCGAGTACATCATGCAGCTGTTGGATGAAGCTGGCCAGCCTATCACTCGCAACCAGATTGCCGAGATGCTCGATATCCATGATGAGGATCAGCTGGAGGCATTGCGCCGGCGTATGCGCGCTATGGAGCGTGATGGCCAGGTGATTTTCAACCGCCGCGGCGGTTATGCCCTGGTGAGCAAAATGCAACTGGTTCGTGGTCGCGTCATCGGTCACGCCGACGGCTTCGGCTTTCTGGTGCCGGATGAAGGGGGCGATGACCTGTTTCTTTCTGCCCGGGAAATGCACAACTGCCTGCACGGGGACCGGGTACTGGCACGTGTCGCCGGGGTGGATCGTCGTGGCCGTCGGGAGGGGGCTATCGTCGAGGTGTTGGAGCATGCCAACGAGCGGGTAGCGGGTCGTTATTATTTTGAAAAAGGTGTCGGCTTTGTCGTTGCCGACAACAAGCGGCTCAACCAGGACATCCTGGTGCCAACCGACCAGGCCTACGGCGCCGAAGATGGCCAGCTGGTTGTGGTGGAAATACGCGAATACCCGACCAAACGCCGTCAGGCAGTAGGGCGGGTGGTTGAAATCCTGGGGGACCATATGGCGCCCGGGATGGAAATCGACATGGCGATTCGCAGCCATGATTTGCCTCTGGAGTGGTCGCCGATTGTCGATGCAGAGTGTGAGAGCCTGCCCGCCGAGGTGCCGGAGGAGGCCAAACAAGGACGCATTGATCTTCGCGAGTTACCACTGGTGACCATTGATGGCGAGGATTCGATGGACTTTGACGATGCCGTCTTCTGCGAACCACGTGACGGCGGCTGGCGTTTGTTGGTGGCCATTGCTGATGTCTCCCACTATGTGGAGCCGGGCAGTGCGCTGGACGCTGAAGCACGCCAACGCGGCAATTCCGTCTATTTCCCCGGGCGGGTGATTCCCATGCTGCCGGAGGTCCTCTCCAACGGGCTCTGTTCCATCAATCCACAGGTGGATCGTCTTTGTATGGTTTGCGATATGCAGATCACCGCAAGCGGGAAACTGGATGATTATGAGTTTTATCCGGCGCTAATGAACTCCCATGCCCGCCTGACCTACAACAAGGTCGCGGCGATCCTGGTGGAGGGTGATGAGGCGTTGCGCGACCAGTACAGCCATGTGGTACCACATCTTGAGCACCTCTACGCCCTGTTTGGAAAAATGCTGCAGCAGCGGCAGAAACGCGGTGCGATCGATTTTGATACCACCGAGACCCGCATCGTCTTCGGTGAGAACAAGAAGATCGAACAGATTGTGCCGGTGCAGCGTAACGATGCCCACAAGCTGATCGAGGAGTGCATGCTGATGGCGAATGTCGCCACCGCCGACTTCCTGCAGAGCAACAAGATTTCGATCCTCTATCGTGTGCACGAGAAGCCCAAGGTGGAAAAGCTCACCGCGCTGCGTGAGTTCCTGGGCGAATTGGGACTTTCCCTTAAGGGGGGCGATGCGCCGGAGGCGCAGGATTACGGTGAACTGATGGAGCAGATCAAGGGGCGGGATGATGCCCACCTGATCCAGACCGTGATGCTGCGCAGCATGAATCAGGCGGTCTATAGCCCCGATAACCATGGCCACTTTGGTCTGGCTTATAAGGCTTATACCCACTTTACCTCACCGATCCGCCGTTACCCTGACCTGCTCGTGCATCGGGCGATCCGTCATATCCTTTCCGGTCAGCCTGCCGAGGAGTTCCGTTACAGCATGGAAGATATGCTGGTACTGGGGGAGCACTGCTCCATGACCGAGCGGCGTGCGGACGATGCCACGCGGGATGCCATGGATTGGCTGAAGTGCGAATACATGATGGACAAGGTCGGCGATGAGTTCGACGGCATTATCACCAGTGTCACCGGTTTCGGTATCTTCGTTGAGCTGCAGGACATCTATGTCGAGGGGCTGATCCATGTGACCGGGCTGGGTAATGACTACTTCCAGTTCGACCCCAGTCACCACCGCATGGTGGGAGACCGTACCCGCAAGATCTATCGCCTGGGCGACAAGGTGCGGGTACAGGTGGCGCGGGTGGATCTGGATGAGCGCAAGATCGATTTTGACCTGATACTGGAAGAGAGTGACGTGCTCGCCCCGCCTGAGACACCATCCGACTCGAAAGGTAAGTCACGCGGCAAGAAGCGCACGGGCAAGAAGCGGTGAGTGAGACGACTCTGATCTTTGGCCTGCACGCGGTGGAGGCCGCGTTGAAGCGTTCTCCGGGTAATATCGAGACGCTTTGGTGTGATATCAAGCGCAAGGACAAGCGCCTCAAGGTCCTCGCGCAACTGGCCAACAATCAGGGGGTGCGCCCGGAGTGGGTCACACGAACCGCGTTTGATGAGAAGTTGCCCGACAGTGCCCGCCACCAGGGGGTAGCAGCCTGGGTGCGGGATGTTGCCGAGCGCAATGAAAGCTTTCTGGAGCAGATGCTGGTGGACCTGGAGCATCCCCCTTTTCTGCTGGTGCTTGACGGGGTGACCGATCCACACAATCTGGGTGCCTGTTTGCGAAGCGCCGATGCGGCCGGTGTCGATGCGGTGATTACCACGCGGGATCGGGCCTGTGGTCTGACTCCGGTGGTTCGTAAGGTAGCTTCAGGTGCAGCCGAGTCGGTGCCCTTTGTTCAGGTCACTAATCTGGCGCGTACCCTGAAAATGCTGCAGGGTGCCGGCGTCTGGGTCGTTGGTGCGGCGTTGGAAGAGGGGACGATCCCGCTCTACCAGGCGCGCTTGACCGGACCACTGGCGATGGTGCTGGGGGCAGAAGGCAAGGGCATGCGCCGTCTCACCCGCGAAAATTGCGATGAGCTCATCCTGATCCCCATGGCCGGGAGCGTACAAAGCCTCAATGTTTCCGTCGCCACCGGCGTTTGCCTGTTCGAGGCACTGCGCCAGCGCAGCCCGGAGCCTGCAGCAGGCCGATAATCGGTCGTTGCGCAACGTCTTAGCATCCAGTAGAATACGCGGTCTTTTACGGTCCCCGTAAAGCAAACGGGGACTGAACAATCTGTTTTCTCCTTGCTCCGGACACAGGGTTCGGGGCTACATAGCCGAAAGGAGCTTTTGATGAAGCACTATGAAGTCGTGTTTCTGGTCCATCCTGACCAGAGCGAACAAGTCCCTGCCATGATTGAGCGCTACCGCTCAACCATCGAAACTGCCGGTGGTACCATTCACCGCCTGGAAGACTGGGGTCGCCGCCAGCTCGCCTATCCCATCAATAAGGTTCACAAGGCGCACTACGTAATGATGAACGTCGAGTGCCCGACTGAAGCGATGAAGGAGATCGAAGGTGCCTTCCGTTTCAACGACGCCGTGATCCGTAACCTTATCCTCAGTGTCAAGGAAGCCTTTACCGAGGCCTCTCACCTGGCAAAGAGCAAGGATGAGAAGCGTGAAGATGCATCCGGCGACGATTCAGCTCCTGCTGAGAAGAAGGCAGAGAAGACTGAAGCATCTGCCGAGGCTGCCAGCGAGTAAGCCGCTGAGCGGTGGAGAATCGGTTGCAGATTGCCGGCGTCCTCGGCAATAGTCCTGAGATACGCTACAGTCCAGCCGGTATCCCCATTGCGCGCTTTACCCTAAAACACCAGTCGCAGCAGATCGAAGCGGGCATGCCCCGTCAGGTAATATGCAATATTGGCGTGGTAGCAAGTGGTGAAGCGCTACAGCAGATTGTTAACCAGTTACATACAGGAGAGGGGATAAGGGTTTGCGGTTTTCTTGCCCGCGCCAATAACCGCCAAGGTGAGAACCGCCTTATCCTCCATGCAGAGCAGATTGAGAAGATGACGCTCTGATGCTCTGCAAAACGTAAAGTATTTAGTTAGGAGACCGACATGGCCCGTTTTTTCCGTCGTAAGAAATTCTGCCGTTTTACTGCAGAAGGCGTTAAAGAGATCGATTACAAGGATCTCAACACCCTGAAAAACTATGTTACCGAGAGCGGTAAGATTGTACCTAGCCGTATCACCGGTACCAGTGCCAAGTACCAGCGTCAGCTGGCGACCGCCATTAAGCGTGCCCGCTACCTGGCCCTGCTGCCGTACTCTGATTCCCACTAAGCGGAATCCCGACGCCTGCGACGCAATCTGATGCGTGCTCTCGCGGCCTATGTGGTGAGAGGCCGGCTGCAGGCGACCCTGGTGGCGGCAGTTTCGGCCCTTTTGGCGCTGATTCTGCCACCACTGGCCTGTTTCAGCGGCGCAGCGGTGGCCCTGGTCACTCTGCGCATGGGACTGCAAGAGGGGCTGTTATTAACCCTGGCAGCCTTACTGGTCATCGGGGGAGTAGGCTGGCCGTTATTGAGCCCGGAACCATTCAATGCGGCATTTGTAGCGATCCTGTTGCCGTCGGTACTGGTAATGGCGGTGAGTTTACGCCGAACCGCCAGACCGGCGCGGAGTGTGATCCTTGCAACGCTGATGGTCACAGCAGCAGTACTGACCTTTCACCTCGGTACTGACGATGTGGTGGGATGGTGGTATGCCAAGTTGCAGGAGAGTGTGAGTGAATTTCTTCCTCAGCTGGCTGAAACCGAAAGGCTCCAGTTGATGGAGAGCCTGAAGAATATTGCTCCCATGATGACGGCGGGAGCAGCAGCAGCGCTGAGTATTAGCCTGATTGCCAGTCTGATGCTCGGACGCTGGTGGCAGGCGGTACTGTACAACCCGGGTGGTTTCGGTGAGGAGTTCGGGCGTTTTAGCCTGGGCAAAGCGGCTGCACTGGTACTGGTGTTGTCGATCGCCCTGTTGCCACTGACTGAGTTGAAGCTACTCTATCAGGACATATTTGTTGTGTTGCTGGTACCGTTTGCTGTTCAGGGGCTGGCGATTGTGCATGTTCTTGTCAGACAACGCCTGGCGAACAGCGGCTGGTTGGTAGCGCTATATGTGTTACTGATTGTCGCCATGGGCCAGATGATATTGTTGCTGGCGTTTATCGGAGCCATGGACAACTGGTTTGATTTTCGCAGGTTTTTCGGCCCGAAGGGCGGGGCCGGTGAGGTTTGAGCAGCTGGCGGCGTTAGCCGGCCACTGTGGATAGATAAAGCTAACTCGAGGTAGGAAAAGATGGACGTTATTCTGTTGGAAAAAGTTATCAACCTGGGCAACCTGGGCGATCAGGTTAAGGTCAAGTCCGGTTATGCACGTAACTTCCTGCTGCCCAAGGGCAAGGCTGTGATGGCAACGAAAGATAATGTTGCCATGTTCGAAGAGCGTCGTGCCGAGCTGGAAGCCAAGGCGGCTGAGCAACTCTCTGCTGCGCAGGCGCGTGCCGACAAGCTGGCAGCCCTGGAGAGCATCACCATCGGTGCCCGTGCCGGTGACGAGGGCAAGCTGTTCGGTTCCGTGACCGCTGCCGATATTGCCGATGCGATCACCGCGGCCGGTGTCGAGGTTGCCAAGAGTGAAGTGAAAATGCCTGAAGGGCCGATTCGCGTCATTGGCGAGTTCGAGATGATGGTCCAGCTGCATACCGACGTTGCCCAGAGTGTCAACGTTCAGATCGCTGCCGAATAAGGCATCACGCTGAGACCCGAACAGGCCGCACCATCCCCCGGGGTGGTGCGGCCTTTGTTTTTGCCCTTTACACCGGCCTCCCGGCTGGGGCATTCTCTTGGATAATAATTCTGCGTAGAGTCGCTGTCGGAGAAGAGGCTGGAGATGCCGGATAACCTTGTTCCATTCAATCGCGATGAGGCCACCGAGGCGCTGAAGGTTCCCCCCCACTCGGTTGAGGCGGAGCAGTCCGTCCTGGGTGGGTTGATGCTGGAAAACGGGGCCTGGGACAAGGTTGGCGATTTGGTTGGCGATAACGACTTCTATCGCCGCGATCATCGACAGATATTCAATGCCATCCGTCATCTGGCGGAAGAAGGCACCCCCTTTGATGTTGTGACCCTGGCCGAATGGTTGAGTCAGCAGGGTGAGCTGGAGAATGTGGGCGGTATCAATTACCTGGGTACCCTGGTGACCAATACCCCCAGCGCTGCCAACATCAAGTCCTACGCCAATATCGTTCGCGAGCGCTCGGTATTGCGCCAGCTCATCCAGGTGGCCAACGAGATCGCCGATACCGGATTTCACCCGGAGGGGCGCCCTGTCAGTGAGTTGCTGGACGAGGCCGAGCGACGCGTCTTTGAGATTGCCGATCAGGGCGCTCGCGGTAACAAGGGCTTTGCCGGGATGAAGGAGCTGCTGACCCAGGCGGTCGAGCGCATCGATTATCTCTTCACCCAGGATAATCCGATCACCGGTGTGCCCACGGGGTTCGATGACTTTGACGAGAAGACATCCGGCCTGCAGCGTTCCGACCTGGTTATCATCGCCGGTCGACCCTCCATGGGTAAGACGACCTTTGCCATGAACCTCGCCGAGAATGCGGCAATCAAGGGCCAGGTACCGGTGGCGGTCTTCTCCATGGAGATGCCGGGCGAGCAGCTGGCCATGCGTATGATGTCCTCGCTGGGACGTATCGACCAGCACAAGCTGCGTACCGGCAAGCTGGAGGACGATGATTGGCCCCGCCTGACTTCCGCCGTGGGTATCCTCTCCGAGGCTCCGATCTATATTGACGATACTCCGGGCCTGACCCCGACCGAGTTGCGTTCCCGCGCTCGCCGGCTGGCCCGTGAACATGGTCTCGGCCTCATCGTCATTGACTACCTCCAGCTCATGCAGGGCTCTCCCGGTTCCTCCAAGGAGAACCGGGCCACCGAGATCTCCGAGATCTCCCGCTCCCTCAAAGGGTTGGCCAAGGAACTCAATGTGCCGGTTATTGCACTGTCCCAGCTCAATCGCAGCCTTGAGCAGCGTCCCGACAAGCGTCCGGTTATGTCGGACCTGCGTGAATCCGGTGCGATTGAGCAGGACGCCGACGTCATCATCTTCATCTATCGCGATGAGGTCTACAATGAGGACAGTACCGACAAGGGCACCGCTGAGATCCTGATCCGCAAGCAGCGTAACGGCCCTATCGGTATGACCCGCCTGGCCTTCCTCGGTAAGTACACCCGTTTCGAGAATCTGGCCCACGACAATTACGGCGGCGGGGACTTTGGCTGATGCGTCCCGCACAGGTCCATATCGACCTGCATGCACTTCGCCATAATCTGCAGCAGGCCCGACGCGCCGCTCCCGGCCGCCGTATTATGGCGGCAATCAAGGCCAATGGTTACGGTCACGGACTGGAGCGGGTCGCCCGGGCCTTGTCCGAGTGTGACGGTTTTGGGGTCGCCTCCATCGAGGAGGCGTTGCAGCTGCGCCAGGCCGGTATCACTGCGCCTATCACCCTGCTGGAAGGATTCTTCCACACCGACGAACTCCCTCTGATTGAACAGCATGACCTGGAGTTGGTGCTGCATCACTCCGAGCAGATTGAACGACTTCTCAATGCTTCCCTCAGTGGCCCGATTCGGGTCTGGCTCAAGATCGACAGTGGAATGCATCGACTCGGTGTCCCGCCAGAGCGCGCTGCCACACTATGGCAGCAACTGGAGGCCCACCCGGCACTGGATACGGTCGGGCAGGTCACCCACCTGGCGACTGCCGATGAGCCGGACCACCCGGCCACAAGACGGCAGTTAACGGTCTTCGCCGAAGTAACCGACGGGCTCAAAGGAAAGAAGAGTATTGCCAATTCGGCGGGCATTCTTGGTTGGCCTGACAGCCACGGCGATGTGGTTCGCCCCGGTATTATGCTTTACGGCGTCTCGCCCTTTGTCGGCGGCCGTGCCGCGGAGCATGACCTCAAACCGGTGAT
>JBEPXU010000018.1:0-15260 GCA_041641735.1 Ectothiorhodospiraceae bacterium | reverse complement strand
CAGTCGCCGCCCGTCCTTGGTGATGCGATTGTTTTTATCCACCGCGCCCAACTCGTGCAGCAGGCGAAAACCGTCGTTGATATAGCGCCGGTCCGGCGGGTCGATAAAGGGAAAGGCCTCAATATCGCCGAGCCCCAGCAGCATCATCTGCAGAATCACGCTGGCGAGGTTGGTACGGCGGATCTCCGGATCGGTGAACTCGGGGCGGGCGAGGAAATCCTCTTCACTATAAAGTCGGATACAGGTACCGGCACTGACCCGACCGCAGCGGCCGGCGCGCTGGTTGGCCGATGCCTGCGACACCGCTTCGATAGGCAAGCGCTGCACCTTGGTACGGTGGCTGTAGCGGCTGATACGCGCCATGCCGGTATCGATAACGAACTTGATTCCGGGCACCGTGAGCGAGGTCTCGGCCACGTTGGTGGCAAGCACGATGCGCCGACCACGATGAGCGCGAAAAACCTTGTCCTGCTCCGCCGCGGAGAGACGCGAGAATAGCGGAATCACTTCGGTATCACGCATGCGATGACGCCCCAGGGCATCGGCCGCCTCGCGGATGTCACGCTCTCCGGGAAGGAAGATCAGGATATCCCCCAGCGGATTAATACGACCGACCTCGTCCACCGCATCGATGATGCCCTGCTGCGGATCGACCTCCTTCTTATCGTCCTCCCCATCCAGCAGAGGTCGGTAACGCACCTCAACCGGATAGGTCCGCCCGGAGACCTCCACCACCGGGGCACCGTCGAAGAACTCGGCGAAGCGTTCGGTATTGATCGTCGCCGAGGTAATGATGACCTTGAGGTCAGGCCGCTTGGGCAGCAGCTGTTTGATGTAACCGAGCAGGAAATCGATATTGAGGCTGCGCTCGTGGGCCTCGTCGATAATGATGGTGTCGTACTGCTCCAGCAGCGGGTCGCTCTGGATCTCCGCCAGCAGGATGCCGTCGGTCATCAGCTTGATCAGGCTGTTGCCGCCACTGCGCTCGGTAAAACGGATCTTGAACCCGACCGTCTGCCCCAGTTCGGTTTTCAATTCCTCAGCAATACGGTTGGCCACACTGCGCGCTGCAATACGTCGCGGCTGAGTGTGCCCGATGGTCCCTGCCACCCCACGGCCCAGGTCGAGACAGATCTTGGGAAGCTGGGTCGTCTTGCCCGAGCCGGTCTCACCGGCCACCACCACCACCTGATGCTCCTCGATCGCGGCGGCGATGGCCGCCCGGCGCGCACTGACCGGCAACTCCTCGGGATATTCCGGAACAGGCATAACATCGCGGCGCTGCTCCAGCCGTTGCCGTGATGTGTCGATGGCCCGCTCCACCTCACTCAGTCCACGGTCAACAGGCTTGCCGCTGCGCGCACGGCGCTGCAACCCCTGCAGGCGCTTGCGCAGGCGGCGCCGCTCCGAGAGCATGCAGTGATCCAGTGCACAAAAAAGTTGTTCTATCGAGGATGACACGCCGGGAATGCCAGAGTTTTCGGTTACAATCGGAAATACCGTATGGTAACCGAGTTCCCCTCACACAGACAGGGAGTTACACCAATGTTTGCACCACGTCCCATCTCCTGGGTGGCACTTATCGCTCTGCTGATAAACCTTGGCGCCTGCAGTTCCGCATCCGTAGTCAGCAGCGAAGGCGGCCCCACCATCAGCGAGGCCCAGGCAGAACCCTATGACGGTCCCAAGCAGCGCATCGCTGTGACCGCCTTTGAAAACAAGGCTGGTGGTCGGAGCGAAATCGGGCGGGGTCTCTCCGAGATGCTCGCCGACTCCCTGGTCAATACCAACCGCTTTATCGTGCTGGAGCGGCAGCGCCTCGGTGATGTCAAACGCGAGCAGAACCTGGCGGACTCCGGCCGTTTCCGTGAAGAAACGGTGGCGCCCAAGGGGGAACTTGAAGGGGCGGAACTGATCATTCGCGGCTCGGTCATTCAGTTCGAATCCGAATGTCGCGGCGGCTCGCTGTTGTTGATCGGCGCCAAACAGGCGTGCGTGGCGATTAACCTGCGTATTATCGATGTGCGCACCGGACGCATCGTCAACAGCACCACCGTTGAGGGTACCTCCGGCACCGCCGGCGTCGGTCTGGTCTTTACCCGCAGTACCCTGCCGATCGGTCTGGGCGCCTGGAACAAAACCCCGATGGAGAAGGCCATGCGTCGCTGCATCGAGACCGCTGTGCGGCACATCATTGAGACCAAACTCTAGGGATGAGAGGCGTTGTTTTCCTCCTGCTGGCCATGGTGCTTGCAGGCTGCAGTGGTGGGGCCAGTGTCGTCCAGGGGGAGGGGCGGCGCATCGGTGAAATCCAGGCGGAACCCTACGACGGTCCGCTCAAACGCATCGCAGTCGCCCCCGTACTGGATAAAACCGGGAAGAATGGCGACAGCGACATCGTCACGCAGATCGGCCTGCTTACCGGAGAAGACAGTGCCGACACTGCGCGGGCAGCACTGAGCGGTACCCGCGACCTGCTGACGACCGCCCTTTTCAATACCGGCTATTTCATCCTGCTCGAACGGGAGGGGCTGGATGAGGTCATGGCCGAACAGGCCTTTGCTGCCGATGAGGCTCAACAACTCCCCGCCGCTATGCGCCAACAACTGGAGGGCGCGGAGCTGCTACTGCTCAGCGCGGTTACCGCATTCGACCCGGGGGAATCCGGCGGCCTCGCCTTCCCGGTGCCAGTGCCGCTGAATGACCGGGGCGACTTTGGTATTCTCGATGTGGAGATGCGCACCGCCTACCTTGCCATGGATCTACGGCTGGTGGATGTGAAAACCGGCCGTATCGTTGCCAGCACCGCCGTGGAGGGGCAGGCACGAAAATTCGGTATGGCCATGGCCGGTTTATACAGCGCGGGGGGAGGCCAGATCAGGCTCCCCGGCATACTCAGCGTATTCAGTAATACGCCGATGGAGACAGCCACCTTTAAGATGGTCGACGCCGCGGCGCATGAACTGGTCTACCGCAGCTTCCCGGAAGTCATGGAGCAGCATCGCCGAAAACAGGAAGAGCAATTCTGGGAGCATCTTGAGTAGGGTATACCCCAGTTTTCCACCCCCCTACGCACAAACGGTGCATCGCCCGTATCCTTCGGCTGAGATGCGAAATGACTGCCGTGACATATACTTGAAATATAAGTCGCCGATAATAAAAGGTCTTCCTTGATGTCATTTAGTGAAGCGATGGAAAGCCCCGATCTCAAACAGCCCGAATTCTATATCAACCGTGAACTGAGCCTGCTCGCCTTTAACCGCCGCGTGCTGGAACAGGCCAAGGATGAGAACACGCCGCTGCTGGAGCGCCTGCGCTTTCTCTGCATCTCCAGCTCCAACCTCGATGAGTTTTTCGAGATACGCGTCGCCGGCCTGATGCAAAAAGCGGTCATGGCATCGGTGCAGGCCGGCCCGGACAACATGTCCCCCACCGAGGTCCTTGGCCAGATCAGTATCCAGGCGCACGAGTTGGTGGACGAACAGTACCGCGTGCTCAACGATGTTCTCCTGCCGGCACTGGAGAAAGAGGGGATCCGTTTTGTTAAACGTACTGACTGGAACGACAATCAGGCGGCCTGGGTAAAGGATTATTACGAACACGAGTTGCTGCCGATCCTCAGCCCTATCGGCCTCGATCCTGCCCACCCCTTTCCCCGAATTCTCAACAAGAGTCTGAACTTTATTGTCTCGCTCAAGGGCAAGGATGCCTTCGGCCGTACCAGCGGCAGGGCCATCGTACAGGCACCGCGTGCTCTGCCCCGGTTAATCCGGTTACCGGAGGAGACCGGCAGCAGCGCCAACGATTTTGTCTTTCTCTCCTCCATCATTCATGCGCACGTCGATGACCTCTTCCCGGGGATGAAGGTGCAGGGGTGTTATCAGTTCCGCGTCACCCGAAACAGCGATCTGTTCGTCGACGAGGAGGAGGTGGACGACCTGCTACGTGCCGTGGAAGGGGAACTGCCTTCACGCCGCTACGGCGACGAGGTGCGTCTGGAGGTGGCCGATAACTGCCCGCCTGAGGTCAGCCAGTTCCTGCTGGACCAGTTCGACCTTGATGAGGCGGATCTCTACACCGTCAACGGTCCGGTCAATCTTAACCGCCTGATGAACCTCCCGGACAAGGTGGACCGCTCCGATCTCACCTTCCCCTCCTTCACCCCGGGGCTGCCCTCGCGCCTCAGCCTGGCCAGCAACATCTTCTCGGCAATACGCAAGGGGGATCTGCTGCTACACCACCCGTTCGAGTCCTTCGTGCCGGTGATCGACTTTCTCAAATCGGCCGCCTCCGACCCCAAGGTGCTCGCCATCAAGCAGACCCTCTACCGTACCGGCCCCGACTCGGCGGTGGTTGATGCTCTGGTACAGGCGGCTCGTGCCGGCAAGGAGGTTACCGTGGTGGTTGAGCTCCGTGCCCGCTTCGATGAGGAGGCCAACATCGCCCTGGCGAACAAACTGCAGGAGGCAGGGGCCCATGTGGTCTACGGCGTGGTTGGCTATAAAACCCACGCCAAGATGATCTTGGTCGTCCGGCGTGAAGAGGGGCACCTGCGCCATTACGTGCATCTGGGTACCGGCAACTACCATGCCCGCACCGCCCGCCTCTATACCGACTACGGCCTGCTCACCTGCGACCCGGAACTGGGCGAGGATGTGCACAAGCTGTTCCTGCAGCTGACCAGCCTGGGCCGCAGCAGCAAGCTGACCAAGATCCTGCAGTCACCCTTTACCCTACACACCGGAATGCTCGAACGGATTGAGCGCGAGACGGAGAATGCGCGCAAGGGCAAACCGGCACGCATCATTGCCAAAATGAATGCGGTAGTGGAACAGAATGTGATTCGTGCACTCTTTGCCGCCTCACAGGCCGGGGTGGAGATCGACCTCATCATTCGCGGTATCTGCTGTCTGCGTCCGGGTGTGCCGGGCGTGTCGGAGAATATTCGCGTGCGTTCGATTATCGGCCGCTTTCTCGAGCACACCCGTGTGTTCTACTTCCATAACAACGGCAAGGAGGAGATATTCGGTTCCAGCGCCGACTGGATGGACCGCAATCTCCACAGCCGGGTCGAAACCTGCTTTCCTGTTGAAGATAAAAAGGTGCGCGAACGGATGATTCGCGAACTGAAGTACTACCTGGAAGACAACACCCGTGCCTGGGAGCTGCAGAGCGATGGCAACTATGTGCTGACCTCACCGGGAAAGGCGGAACCAGTCTCTGCCCAGCTTCGACTGTTGCAGGAACTCGCCTCGGCGGATTAGATTGGCGCCCGTTAGCGGAACTCCAGGGTAAACTTGGCACTCTTCAAAGAGGTCGCTTCCACCTCAAGATCGGCCTCAGTAAGGGGATGTTCCGCCAGCCAGCCGTCGGGGAATGACAGTTCGAGCGTCTTGCCTTCCGCCCGGAAGACCACATCCGGAATACCCGTAGCAGCGTGGCTGCGGCGCAGCAACACAGCCATCCGCAGCAACGCGCAAAGTCGCTGCATCCGCTGCTTTTGCGGCGAATCCAACTCCTTGAACAGCGAAAGTGGAAATTTACGCCGATGACCCCGTACCAGCATTGACAGCAATTTCTGCTCACTGCTGGAGAAGCCGGGCATATCGGAGTTGGCGACGAGATAGGCACCATGCTTGTGATAGGAGCTGTGGGCGATTGCCAGACCAATTTCATGCAGCCGGGCGGCCCACAGCAGTAGATGCTCGGCATCCTCGCCTTCGAGATCCCACTCTGCCGCGACCTGTTGCAGGGCCATTTTGGCACTTTCCTCGACCCGCGCCGCCTGGGCGGTGTCGACGTTGTAGCGCTCACTTAGCACCATAATGGTGCGTTCACGGACGTCCTCATGATGGATTCGCCCCATAAGGTCGTACAGCAGACCTTCGCGCAAGGACCAGTCGGAGACATGCATGGTGTCGATGGAGAGTCCCTCGAAGATCGCCAGCAGCACCGCGACCCCACCGGCAAAGACCGGCAACCGCTCCTCCTTGAGACCGCTGAGTTTGAGCTTGTCGATATGCCCCACCTTGACCAGCTCATCGGCCAGCCGGCGCATTGCCTCCAGGCTAATCCCCTCCTCGCACCAGCCCATGGCGCGCACCACCTCGCCGACCGCCTTAATGGTTCCCGAGGCGCCAACGGCCTGTCCCCAACCGATCTCCCGATAATCCCCCTCAAGTGCCTGCAGCTCCAGCCGCGCGGAAATCACCGCCTTGCGCATGGCCTTCTCACTGATCACACCCTCAGGGAAATAACGCTGACTGTAGCTCACACAACCCATATAGAGGCTCTCAAGCTCCAGCGGCTCGAAATGCTGGCCCAGAATCAGTTCGGTACTTCCCCCGCCGATATCCACAACGAGACGCCGTTCATCCGAATCCGGCAGACCGTGGGCCACGCCCAGATAGATAAGACGCGCCTCCTCGACCCCGGCGATCACCTCGATTGGATGCCCCAGCGCCTGCTCCGCCTCGCGAAGGAATGCCGGATCCCGGGCCTTTCGCAGGGTATTGGTCCCCACCGCCCTGACGTTAGCGCGGGCGAAGCCATCCAGCCGCTGGCCGAAGCGGCGCAGGCAATCCAGGGCGCGTTGCCTTGCCGCTTCATCCAGATTTCCCCGACTGTCCAGCCCGGCCGCAAGGCGCACCATTTCACGCAAACGATCACGCACCTGCAGCTGGCCGTCCGCCTCGCGGGCCACGATCATGTGGAAACTGTTCGATCCAAGGTCGATGGCGGCGATCATCTCACCGGCAGTGGTATCGCTATCGTTCACGGCATCATTCATGTACAAGTAAATCCAAACTATACAAATAGTTAGGTAACATTATGAAACTTTCGTCACAAATGTCGGAAAAGATCAAAAGTTTGACTTAGATCAAACAATAGCATTGCATTTCCACGTATTTTTTACTGCTATATTTATATATAACTGGTAATAAAACCAGAAAACAGGGAAGTCAGTCACTTTTGCCGATTTCGGCATGAATCTTGTATAAGAAAAACCTATTAAATTTTTAATGTTACTTGGAGGTACTATTCAATGGCTACCATGATTGCTTGGGACGACGCTTACAGTGTAGAGATTCAGGAAATCGACGAACAGCACAAGTGTCTCATTGAGATTATGAACGAGCTCTATACGGCTATGGCCAACAAATCAGACCGCGATTTGATTGGCGATGTCCTCGACAAACTGGTGGACTACACCAAGGTCCACTTTGCCGTGGAAGAGACCCTGATGCGCATCTTCCACTATGAAGATTATGAAGAGCACAAGGCGATACACGACAAGATCGTCGCCCGCGTCCTGGAGTTCCAGGGTAAATTCCGCGCCGGTGACGACAAGGTCGGCATGGAACTTCTGATGTTCCTCAAGGACTGGTTGTTCGACCACATCAACAAGGTCGACAAGCAGTACGTCAGTACCTTCCACAAGGGCGGAGTCAAGAAGACCTGGCTGAAGAAGTTCTGGTAACAGGATCTACGCTTACCGTCGCCCGTTCGGGCGGCGGGCCTCTTTCCCCCATCCCCGTAATACCCATTAATATGTAGGCGTTTATTCTGCGCTTGTTCGTGTGTACCCGTAACAGAAAGCGGGGCCATGACGAAGGGCATGGATGGATGACTTCAGCGTGGATATTCAGGGGATCGACGAGCAGCACAAATCCCTGATGCCACCTATCGATCAGCTTTACGACGCCTTATCAACCAAACAGTATCGGGAGCACGTCGGGGGAGATCCTGCAGGAGCTGGTCAATGACACCCTTACCCATTTCGCTGTTGAAGAGGCGTTAATGCACCTGATGCAGTACCCCGAGCACGAAGCGCATAAGTAAAGCCATGATCGGATTGCCCACAAGGTCCAGCAATTCCATGCGGATTTCCAGCAGGCATGGTCGATGTGGACAATCGCTACGCCTCGAATCTGAAGAAACACGGCGTCAAACAGAACTGGCTGCAGAGGTTCTGGCAGGAGGCGCCCCGGGCATTCAGTCCTGTTCGTCCTGCGTCTTTCGCGGATCACGTCGTCTCGGCCCGCCGGGACGATTTTTGTTTTCATCACTGAAGACAAAGCGGCCAAACAGAATGCAGCCCTTCATCCCCGGGTCACATGGCCGGTCCTGCACCCTGGAACAACTGCCCCGTACCTCGTGGGGACATCCCCAACCACTCATCACCAAACCCCTTGAAAATCTAGATTTCAGCGTTTGCCACAGCAGCAGTGCGGCGACGCCACATCAGCCCTGTCACGGCGACCATGATAATGACAATTAACGGTGTGACACCCCAGTTCACCGCTTCCCAGCCATAATGATACTGCAAGGCACCGGCCGACAGGGAGGCAATCGAAACGGTGGTAAACACCATAAAATCGTTTAACGCCTGCGCCTTGGCCTTCTCCTCTTCCCTATAGGCCTCAGTGAGCAGGTCGGTGCCACCGACAAAGAGGAAGTTCCAGCCAATGCCAAGCAGGAACAGGGCAACCCAGAAGTGGGTGACGCTAACGCCATTGAGGTTGATCACCACCGTACCGATATAACAGAACACACCCGTCATCATGACGGTCAACACCCCAAAACGGCGAATGAGTGCCCCGGTGAAAAACGAGGGAGCAAACATGGCAAAGACATGCCACTGAATAACAAAGGCTGAATTGGAAAAGGGCTGCCCGCAGACCTCCATGGCCAGCGGTGTAGCGGTCATCACCAACGACATGATGCCGTAACCGAGCATCGCCCCGAGCATAGCGACCACAAATACCGGCTGGCGTGCAATTTGCCACAAGGGACGACCGGTCCGCCCCTCCACCACCGCCTGCGCCCGCGGGATACGGATAAAGAGCAGTGCCAGCAACGCCACCCCGTACAGCACAACCAGTGCCGCATAACTCCCGGCAAAGGCGGCTGCAGGTATCGCCTCCCGTGCCAGATTCGCCAGGTTGGGACCGGCAAAGGCCGCCACCACGCCACCGGCCATGACATAGGAGATGGCTTTCTCCTTGAAATTCGCCGGGGCGGCATCCACCGCGGCGAAACGAAAATAGATCCCGAAACCGTTAAACACACCCACCAGGGCCGTACCCATGCAGAACAGCCAGAAGTCGCCTGCCATGATCGCCAGTGCAGCAATGGCCGCCCCGGCGGCGCCTGTCAGGGCACCGATAATAAAGCCCGTACGGCGTCCCCAGCGGCGCATGGCAAACGAAGCAGGGATAGTGGTCAACATGGAGGCGAGAAATTGCAGGGCAAGCGGCAGGGTTGCCAGTGAGCGCTCATCCGTTAACATAGCGCCCACCACGGCGGCACTGGTAATCAGCAGTGAGCCGCCGGTCATCATGATTGCCTGGCACAATGCCAGCAGCAGAATATTTCGACGCACCTGACTCATCGGCGAATCCCTCCCGAGCCAGGTATTTGAACAACCGGCCGGATGACACCGTCTCCACCGTACAGGAATACAGGAAGCAACAACATGAGCAAAATTACCATCTACAGCACCGGCACCTGCCCGATTTGTGACAAGACCAAGACACTGCTCAATAAGTGGAATATCAGCTATGAAGAAAAGCGGGTTGATCTCGACCAGGGGGCTCTCAAAGAGATGCTGGCGATCACCAACCGGGCCCGTACCGTACCGCAACTGGCGATAAATGGGAAATGGATAGGCGGCTTCAACGAGTTGACCGAGATGCACATGGAGGGTGAGCTGGATGCAATGATGAACGGCTGAGTCCGTTCACGCATCACTTACCACCAATCGTGGGGTGGTGGTCATGGAGGGGATAGAACTTTGATACCCCCGGCGATCTACACCGGTTCGTACCAGCCGTTTTGCTCCTGTTTCATTAGCAACTCCTCCATCCCCTTCGCTGTGAGTGGACGATAGAAGTAGAATCCCTGTGCCTTGCGACATCCCAGCATTACCAGGGCCTTCTTCTGCGCTTCCGCCTCAACGCCCTCCACCACCATATCGAGGTTGAGATCCTGACACATCGACACCAGGGCCTTGATAATCGCATACTCCGCCCAGTTTCTGTCGATATGAGTAATAAAGGCCCGATCGATTTTCAGGGTATCAATGGGGAGCTTCTTTAGGTAGTTAAACGAGGAGTAACCTGTCCCGAAATCATCCAGAGCGATACTCAGGCCGGTCGAGCGAAGCTGCTGCAACTTTTCGATGGCGGAATCGAAATCGCCCAAAAACACCTGTTCGGTGATCTCCAGCTCGATGCGTGAGAGGTTGCATCCCGAGTCCTGAATTTGTGACACCATGGCGTCACAATAATCACTGTCCGCAAACTGCCGTGCCGACACATTGACCGCAACCGGTACTGTCACCCCCAACTCCTGCCAGCGTTGCATATCCTGCAGAACCTGCTCAAGCAACTGCTGTCCCAGTTCATTGATCTGACCGGTCTCCTCGGCAATCGGAATAAAATCTCCGGGTGGTATCATCCCCAACTCCGGATGCTGCCAGCGGGCCAGTGCCTCCATACCCAGTACCCTGCCGCTGGCCAGATCCACCTTAGGCTGGTACCAGGCCACAAACTCACGGTTAAGCAGTCCCTTCTGCACCCTTCCCTCTGTCGAGACTATACGTGCCGCCTCAGCACTGTAATCGCTACTATAGAAACAGATATTTCCGCTACCGTTACGCTTAGTCTTGTACATCGCCACATCGGCATTACGGATCAGCGTCTCTTCATCCCCCCCATCCTCCGGATAGAAGGTAATACCGATGCTGGCGGAGACACGCAGATCGACACCGTCAATCTCTAGTGGTTGTTCGAGTTCATTCAGCAGACGACTGGCCATGTTCTGCGCAAGTGACCGGCTATTGACACCCATCAAAAGAATGACAAACTCATCCCCCCCGAAACGACTGACCATGCCTTTATCGTGCGTGACATTTTTCAGGCGCTCGGCAACCTTTCCCAGCAGGCGATCTCCAAAACTATGGCCGAAACTATCATTGATATGTTTAAAACGGTTCAGGTCAAGAAACAGCAAGGCAAACTCATTATCCACCACTGATGAGGCCTGGATGTGCTTGTGAAGACGCCGCACGAGACTTCGACGATTCGGAAGGTCTGTCAGTGCATCGTAATAGGCCATCCGCTCGATGCGGGCCTGGTCCTCTTTGCGCTGGGTAATATCAAGGTTGGTGGAACGAACGCCAATGTGCAGACCCTGTTCATCGAACACCGGTGCACAGATATGCTTTAGCCAAACCGTACGCCTATCCTTCGACAGGATCCGAAGCTCAAACGTTTGCGGATCACAACAGTCATGGGTAACACCCAGATGCTGAAACCAGAGCGCCCTATCATCGGGGTGGATAAGCCGGTCCATCAAGTTGGGGGTGGCGTAAAACTCATCGGGGGTATATCCGGTCGTCGCAAGACAAGCCGGAGAGACGTATTCATATGTGCCATCGGCCGTGCGGTAATAGGTAAACTCCTGCGCCAGATCGGCAATCGCACGAAACTGCTCCCCCTGCCTTTTCAGGCGCTGCTTGAGTAAAGCAGCACGCCCCAGCAGTGTTCCGACCAGTAGGCTAACCAGAAAAGGGACAAAAAAGAAGTGCGGTTCGAATCCATCGTAATAGTATTTCGCCTGATAGGCTGCAGCGGGAACGATAACCAACAGTGTCAGCATGATGTGCTTGATATAAACACGGGGTGATGACTGTTCGCTCTTACGGTTCCATTCCCATACCTCATCGACACCTGGTTGCATCACAGCATCCTTATAGTTATATCGCCCGTTCGGGAGAAAATGATTACAGGCGGTGCGCTCGGCTGTATTTATGCACTTGTCGAATACTCCATTATTTGTACAGTGATAACATATTTATATACAATCCCTGACCGCAGCACAAGGGATTACAATACAATTCACATGCAATTCATCGTACTAATCTGACCACTCGTCTGCTTTTCCGTACTCCCGTACACTTCTCCCGCCGGTTCCCCCTCCCCTCTGAAGTCACCCCTTTATTAGGAAGATTTATAATCACCCTGTGTGCAGGGCATAACTAAAAAATTTCTATGAAAAAATGTGCCTGTTCGTGCTTTACAGCACCAGATTCTCGGATACTCTTTTCTCAATCTATTTCTATCGGGTAGCGGTAGGGCACCGGCAACACGGCGTATTCCCTGTATTGGAAAGAGGGGGCGGTATGAGCGAAAAATACTACTGGTACGGTCATCTTGACGCGGGTTCCAAGAGCAGCCCCGTTCTTCTTGATAAACGACTCGACACCGGCAATGCAGACACCCTGTACCTGTTCAATCTCAACCGGGGGGAGATCCTCGAATACAAGCGGACCATTATTGCACCAAAACTACGGGAACTTGGCCGACAGGATCGCGAGCTAAACAAAATGCTCAAGACCGCCTATATCGAGGCAAGACAGTGCTTTACTCCACGTGGGTCAAGAGACGTAACCATCGCGCTTCCGACACGCAAGGTTACTCTCGCCGCCAATGACGCACACATGGGAGAGAATGAACGGGAGGAATTCAGTCATAATGACATCAGTGACGGACTCTGGGTCGAAGAGGAAGCCTGAAGCACAACCTTCCCGCTCAGCAATTCCGGCTTTTTCGACTATCCTTTAAGTCAGCTAAAGCGTGAATGGAACCAACGGAGGTACCCCATGCACAGCATAAATCTCCATATCGACGAAACCATGAATGAACGGGATCTCGATAACCTGCGCCAACGACTGCTTTCCGAGCCGCACGTCAGCAATGTCGAGTTAAAAAAAGAACTGCCGCACGACATGCTGGTGGAGTTCGAGGAGCATTTCGATATCCCGATGCATGTCCTCGACATGCTCAAGGAGCAGGGCTTTCATGCCGATATTGTTGGCTGCTAGGCCCGGAACTACCGATTAAACTCCCATTGCCGGCACACCGTGTGTCGGCATTTTTTTCCTGGATATTGTCACCGCCCAAACAGTCGCCGCATAATACGACTTCAGCAACAACCGGACACCCATCACGGCAATGAAAAAATTTACCCTTCTCCCTGTCGGGGAGTGCTTCGAATACCAGGGGGAGAACTACACCAAGACCGGCCCCCTGACCGCCAGTAGCCTCACCGGCAATCGTCAACGGATGATACCGCGTTCAGCGCTGGTCAAGTCGCTGCAACAGACGGAAGAGGCCAGGAGTCCAGCGCAAAAGGAAGAGATCAACCTCCGTGCTTCGCTGGTTCGCGAAGCCTTTGAACACTATCATAACGGTTGCCTGGAGTGGCTTAGACTGGCGGAACAGGAGTTGAACGACAACACCGCAGAGCAGATCCGCACGGCACTTGTGCAGGCACACCAGCGTTTTCTTGAGGATCTACAGCTCAATCGAGCGTAGCAAGGTAACGCTCTACCGCCTCCACCACGCCGATCTCCCCCGCCTTGACCGCCTCCAGGTAGCGTCGACGCCAGGGCCCGACATGCATACGGGCCTCGATAAACTCCCGGAAAATCACCCTTGTCAGCGCTCCACCCTGCTCGAGAAAACCGCTGGTTTCAAAATCGGCAGCCGCCCGCCCCCTGTCATAACGCAGCCGGATGATCGTCCCCTGCCAGCGCCCCCCCGAAAACTGCAACCGTACGTAGCTGGCACGTTCATCGCCATCGAAGGGCTGTCCCACCGAGCCGGTATTGATGACAAGGTTGCCATTAAAGCGACGGCTAAAGGCACGATGGGTATGGGAGGCGATAAACAAATCCCTCGGGTCGCCCAGTTTCTGGGCCAGCTCATCACCCTCACACTCGGGCTGAATGCCTCGTCTGTCTCCCAGGCGCGAACCGTGGGTGATATGCAAAGAGCCACCCTCCAGATCGGTCATATCCAGATGATCGCCCCAATCAGCGACCTGCTCAAGCGACTCACCCAACTGTTCAACGGCCCAGTGGGCGAAACGATCGATTTCATAGGTATTGCTGTCAGGGTTATGCCCCTGCGAGGCGGAATAGAGCAGCCAGTTTTCATGATTGCCACGCAGCAGCCGTGCGGCCGGCTGTTCGCGCAGCAACAGCTCAAGCACCGCGAGACTGCAAGGACCACGATTGAGAAGGTCGCCATTGACGATCACCTCATCCGCCCCCCAGCACTGGATATCCTCCAGTACCGCCTCGAGGGCCGGGACATTACCGTGTACATCGGAAAGGACTGCGATTTTCATCAGTAGGGGAGATTTCTGCTCATGACCTCCGGCCATTATAGAGCATTGTCAGCCCTGATCGAGGCGCACCGGTAATGCCTGGCTAGCACCGTTTAACACATGGTGTGAGTGGGGATTTTACCGTCGCAATCATCCTTGCACGACTATCCTAAACCGCTGGTTTTATTCGAATGGTGATGGAACCAACACCGCCGTCGATATAACCGATAAGGGTAGGTATTAACAGCAGCACACTCGGCCACAGGGGAAAGTCATCAATACCGAAGAGTGAAAACAGTAGTACGTCGGGCGGGGCTGCTGAGTAAGTGAAATTCTATAACAGCCGTTTGTCCAGGACGAAACTATCGCGCTCACGACTATTCACCCGCCCTGATGTAGAATGCAGTAGCTAAAATATTCGTAAATTACTTATAAACTTTTTACCCCCGAAACTCTGCTGAAAAAGTTAGAATGACGGACATAGAGGGGCGATAGAGAGATGGTAGTCGAAGTGGAAAACAACGCCTGGCATGAAAATCTGCATGGCAGGTCGATTATGACGGCAATCATTACCGTTGCAATCGCGACCCCCCTGGCATTTTTTGCTCACCATGTCCTGCCCCATGCCAACCTGTCACTGGTATTCCTCATCGCCGTTCTTCTCAGCGCTTCACGTTTTGGCATGCGCACTGCGCTTTATACCAGCGCACTGAGCTTTCTAAGCTTTAACTTCTTTTTCACCGCGCCCTACTATAGCCTCAACGTTGAGGACGACGGCGATATTGCCACGCTGGTGTTCTTTCTTATCGTGGCAGGAATGAGTGGTCGGCTGGCTTCCCGTATGCAGGAAGAGATGGCGGAGAACCGGTTCATGGTCCAGCGACTGACCAATATCAACAGCTTTTCACGCCTGCTGGCGACCGCCCCCGACAGCGAAACCATTCTTCAGGGGCTAGCGGAACACATCGCCAAAACCTTCACTGCCCCCACCTGGGTTATCCTGCAGTCACCCTCGGTAAGCGTGCACGGTCATGACGGTAACCAACCACGACCGCCGCTCTCATCACACCTCCTTGAACGAT
>JBEPXU010000017.1:0-15368 GCA_041641735.1 Ectothiorhodospiraceae bacterium | reverse complement strand
ATAAGCACCACTTTGCTGCCGACCTTCGCTTTGAGCTTGCGAGCCATCCCGTCACCGATCAGGATGCCGCGGTGATCGCCAGGCTCAATCCAGACACCGTCAACAAGCTGTGGTTTGAGCATATCGACTCTTGGATCGGTTGTCGCACTCATCCCCTCCAGTCCAGCCCCCACAGAGTTATTCGCCGTGCTGGCCAGTACCTGCAGGGAAATGCGGGGCTGTACCGTGCCTGCAATCTCCAGCTTTGCGATGCTTTTTTCCAGGGTACGTCCGTCTGCAAGGTATTTGTGGTTGGCAGGCGCTTCCAGATAACCGTTAGGCTGAAC
Source organism: Ectothiorhodospiraceae bacterium (assembly GCA_041641735.1). Lineage (GTDB taxonomy): Bacteria > Pseudomonadota > Gammaproteobacteria > Thiohalomonadales > Thiohalomonadaceae > JAPHTQ01. Next base: position 15,042 of record JBEPXU010000017.1, on the reverse strand, counting down.
CGTGATATGTCCTTCACCGAGGTTGATCGCATTGCGAATCATCGAGTTGTGGCTGCCATCACCGATACCAATAAACAGCACGGCAAGCCCAAAACCGATACCGATGGAGCTGAGGGTAATGACGGTTCTGCGCCGATGACGCCAGAGGTTCCGCCAAGCGAGCATAATAAGAATGCCGAGTGGCAGATGACCGTGTTGGTGTACATGACTGCTCATCGCATCACCTCTGCCGGTTTGAGGCGAACGGTTCGCCAGGATGGCATCAGGGAGGCCAGCAGGGTAACCACGATCATCAGCAGACTGGCATTGAGCACATCGACGGGTCGGAGATAGGCAGTCATGATCGGTTCAAAGACCACACCGGCCCAGTCATAACCGTCCGGCATGCTGGCACTGAAATCAATACCGTGATCCTCAAGATACCCTGCCGCGAGGACGCCCAGAAACGATCCGGTCAGTGCCGAAACCAGGGCAAGAAAGAAGGATTCGAACAGCACCATCATCAGCAACCAGCGACGTTTCATGCCGATGGAGAGCAAAATACCGAATTCATGTGTGCGTTCATGTACGGCCATCAACATGGTATTGAGCATACCCAGTGAGGCCAGACCGACGATAATGAAACCGACAATCAGCAAAAACGTATTGCTCAACTCCAGCATGTCCGATACCGAAGGATTGAGTTCACGCCAGTTACGTACAACCGGCGGGCCACCGAATTTGTCCAGTGGCTGCTCTTCCACCAGCCGGTCCATCTCCGTTTTGAGCCGGTTCTGTACCGCCTCTAACTTTGTGATGTCATTGACTTTGATCGCCAGTTCCTGAAAACCGCTCTCAAGGTACATCAAATTCTGATAGGACTTGATCGACATCAGCACACCCATGCGATCAAAGTTTGGTTCCATCGGTTTGAGTACAGCGGCCACCCGGTAGAGGGCATTGCCGATACTTCCATCGGCTGCCTGGGTGACAAGCACCATCTCACTACCCGGACCGATATTCATGTTCTTGGCCAGTTGCGCGCCTATTACCACGTTATATCTCGGTAGACCGTATTCCGTCTTATCGGCCACGCCCAGGTCCACATTTCCCCGGCGGACATGGCTGAGCATCTTCGTTACTTGCGGCTCGCGTTTCGGATCAACGGCACGAATCAATACACCGGTTGAGGTATCGGCCGCACTGGCAAGACCGGCGGCATAGAGGCGCGGGGCGAGATGAATGCCGGGAATATCCTTTTCAATTTGTTGTAGATAGGACCAGGGCATGGTGGCATACAAATCCTGATCGTCAATATAGGCCTGGCGATGGATCTGAATATGACCGGTGGATATCTCCGTGGCATATTGCACGGTCTGCCGTTTCATCCCTTCCAGCAATGAGGCGTAGAGGATAACCATGACCAGGCCTCCAGCCAGCGCGGAGATAGTGAGTATGCTGCGAACAGGATTGCGCCAGACATTGCGCCAGGCGATAAACAGCAACATCGGCAGGCGGCTGAACGGTGTACTTTGATCAATTCGCTGCACTTTGGTGACCTAACGTCTGCGTTGCAGGTTTTGCAGGGAGAAAAAAGATGCCTTGATGGGCACGCCGAATTCAATGTCGTGGTAGAGAATGACCGTTGACTCGTTGGGCTTATCCTCAGGCTGCAAACTCATACGCATGGGGACCGTTCTGCCGTCTATTTGGCGTGTCTGGTCGAAGGTGAGTGTTCGTATCAGTACCCCCTCCTCGTCATAGTAGGTAGCACGGTAGGGAGCCAGAGTTTTCTGGTCGATGAGCATCACCACCTTGCCCCAGACCACCGCCGCATTGGGTTTCGGGATCGAGGTCATCTCATAGATGAGCCTGCCGTCCCGTTCGCCCTCATAGGTGATGGTGGAGTCGTAGTCGTCTTCGTAGGTACTCTCTTTGACCAGGTCGTCGTTGGTGAAATGACTCCCCATCCAGGAGCCGGACATCATACTGGCGGGCACCTTGGTGACGCGGTTGATCTTCGGCAGGTAGTTCCAGATGTTATCCTCGACCTTTAGGGTGGCGATACCGCGGTCCTTGACCGGCTCGCGGATCACCACCAGGGAGTAATCGTTCCCCCTGGACCACGCTTCCATGGTCATGGTGCGTTCGTAATGGCGGGTCTTTACCGTCATCGACATCTCCGCACGGGAAGTCTCACCGCGCCAAAGCTCATCGATGTGGCGTATCAGTTCATCGACCTCCATCGCCTGCAGAGGCGCGGTAAAAACCATTGCGGCCAACAAAAGGCCGTATCGCCATCCCCTCCCGGTGTCTCGCCGATGACTCAACAACATCGCAGCTCCCTTATCCTTATTCGTGGCACACGGTAAGTTTAGACTCTATACCGTCAGGCTGTGATGAACTATCCTAGTGGTGACTGACTGGTGAGTCAATTTTGATTGCAGGTATCAACCATGGCAAGAAAAGTCGATAAAGAGAAGAGACAGGCAGAGCTCTTGGAGGCGGCCATTGAGGTCTTCGCCCAGCGTGGTTACCAGGCGACCACCATGGATGAGATTGCCGAACAGGCCGGTGTGAGTAAAGGAATGCTCTATATCTATTTCAAGAACAAGGAGGCGCTTTTCGGTGCGGTGTTTCGCTGGTACGGACAGGTTGTCGCGGAGACGATGCGGGGTGCCATCGTTGGGCTCGAGGATGAAATCGAGCAACTGGACAGCATTGCTGCGGTGTGGGGAGAGATCGCCGTGGAGCACCGCGACTACGTTCCCCTCTTCCTCGATTTCTGGGCCGCGGCCAGCGTGCGGGGTATGCGCAGCGACTACGCCGACGACCTGGCGACGATGTACGATGAGCATCGCAACCTGATCGCCGGCATTATCGAGCAGGGTCAGCGTAAGGGGATCTTCAAGCAGGAGACCGATCCCCGGGCCGCCGCCTACCTCCTTGTCGGCGGGATGGACGGCATCTTCATCCAGTCCTGGTTATCGCAACCGAAAGGCCTCGAGAAGATGATCCGCCAGGCGATGCAGATGCTGCTGGACGGGATCCGCACTACTCCGCCAGCACAACGCTCTTGACCTGAGCGTAGACTTTTTTACCCACCTCCAGTGACAGGTGCCTGGCCGAGCGTTTGGTGATTCGAGCCAATAACGGTATCGAGCCGTCCTCTCCCAAACCCAGTCGAACCAGCATCTGCCAGTCGGTCAGTGGAGCAAACTCCAGGATCGTTGCCGGCAGCACATTGAGGATACTACTGTCCCCGTGCGCCTCCAGGGCAATACTCACATCCCGGGCATGAATACGCACCCGTTGCGCCGCTCCCGGTTCGGCTTCCACCATGCGGGTAAAGACACTGCCGCCATTGAAGCTGAGACGGCTCAGGTGATCCTCCGGCAGGTGCCCTTCGACAACCGTCTCCAGTATCGACTCCGCCTCCTGCTCCCGGGCGATGGAGAGGTCGAGTCGTGTCATCAGCTCCCCAATGGGACCCGACGCGACCACCCTGCCCTTCTCCATCAGCACCAGGTGGTCGGCGAGCCGTGCCACCTCGTCCGGTGAGTGGCTGACATAGATTACCGGGATCGACAGCTCGTCATGCAGCCGCTCCAGGTACGGCAGGATCTCTGCCTTGCTGTTGGTATCCAGCGCCGAGAGCGGTTCGTCCATCAGCAGCAGCCTGGGACTGGTGAGCAGCGCACGGGCAATAGCTACTCGCTGTCGCTCACCGCCGGAGAGCCGCTGCGGTTTACGTGACAGAAGGTGAGAGAGGCCGAGCCACTCCACCACCTGCTCCAGATCGATCTGCCGCTCTGAAGCGGGAATACGCTTCAGGCCGAAGGTGAGGTTCTGGCGTACGCTCAGATGCGGAAACAGGCTCGCTTCCTGAAAGACATAACCGATAGGACGACGGTGTATCGGCATGAAGTGGCTGCCTTCCTGCCACACTTCACCATTGACCGTCAGTCGGCCGTCAAATCGCTCCAGTCCGGCAATGCTGCGCAATACCGTTGTCTTACCGGAGCCCGAGTGGCCGAAGAGCGCAATGACACCCCTTCCCGGCAACTGCAGATCCACATCGAGACTGAACTGGCCAAGCTGTGCCGTGAACTGTGCGTGGATTTCACTCATGCGTGTTCACCCCTGCTGAAGCGGCCGTTGACCAGGTAGAGCGCGAGCAATACCAGGAAGGCAAAGCCCACCATGCCGGCGGAGAGGATGTGAGCCTGATCGTACTCCAGCGTTTCCACATGGTCGTAGATCGCCACCGACAACACCTTGGTCTCACCGGGAATATTACCGCCGATCATCAACACTACACCGAACTCCCCGACCGTGTGGGCAAACCCAAGCACCATTGCAGTGAGGAAGCCGGGCCGAGCCAGCGGGACCGCCACGTGGAAGAACCTGTCCCAGGCCGAGGCACGCAGTGTCGCCGCTACCTCCAGTGGGCGTTTTCCCAGCGCCTCGAAGGCGTTCTGCAACGGCTGTACCACGAACGGTAGTGAATAGAGCACCGAGGCAAACACCAGACCGGCGAAGGTGAACGGCAATGTGCCGATACCGAGAGCCTGGGTCAGTTTCCCGCCCGGCCCCTGCGGCCCGAGAAGGATTAACAGGTAAAAACCGAGCACCGTCGGCGGCAGCACCAGCGGTAAGGCCACCACCGCACTGATAGAATGCTTCAACCGTGATGTCGTCTGCGACAACCACCAGGCGATGGGCGTACCGACCACCAGCAACAACACCGTCGTCATCGATGCCAGCTTCAACGTCAACCAAACCGGCTGCCAATCAAAATCCATAACTAAAACCTTTTAACGCAGAGGTCGCAAAGGGTGTAATACACTTTCATCCAGTAAGCCCCGTGGTTATTTCATACTCACTCATGAACAGAACGCAAATCAGGCGTGGGCATTAATAATCACAGGTCCTCTGCGTACTCCGCGCCCTCTGCGTTTAAAATTTTATTGAACCCCGTAACCGTAGCCGGTGATGACTGCCCGGGCTTCGTCGCCTTTGAGGAAGTCGAGGAAGGCCTTGGCGGCTTCGTTATCGGCACCCTTTTTCAACAGCACAGCCTGCTGTTCGATGGGCTTATAGTAACCCTGCGGAATCGCCCACTGTGTTCCCTTGCTCCTTTTCCAGGCCGTGACCTGGGACAGGGCGACAAAACCGATTTCGGCATTACCGGTCGCGGTAAACTGGAAGGTTTGGGCAATGGAGTCACCGCGCACCAGTTTGGGCTGCAGCTGTTTCCAGACACCGATATGCTCCATCACCTGCTCTGCTGCCAGGCCATAAGGGGCGGTTTTTGGATTGGCCATGGCGACACGATTGAACTGGCCGTTTTTGAGGAATGTTTCGGCATTATCGAAAGCATCCGTCTTCGGACTCCACAGCGCGAGTTTACCCATTGCGTAGGTAAAGCGACTGCCGTCGATGGCCAATCCCTGACTCTCTGCCCTCTTCGGACGTCGGGTGTCGGCGGCGAGGAAAACCTCGAAAGGTGCACCGTGCTCGATCTGGGCATAGAGCTTGCCAGTGGAGCCAAAACTGACCTTGACTTTGTGACCGGTCGCCTTCTCGAACAGCGGAACGATATCACGTGTTGCGTCGGTAAAGTTTGCCGCCACGGCAACACTTATTTCATCTGCATGTGCCGCCATGGCGACTGCTGTGGCAAATACAACTGACACCAACCTCATGACTAGATGTTGCCTGTGCTGCATTGCAAATACTCCTTTCTTTGGGGGGGATACTAATCGGTGACAGCGACAATAACATTGGAAGCCTTAATCAGTGCGCATGCACGCACGCCCTCCTTAAGTCCGAGGTTCTTGATGCTATCGTTGGTAATAATTGAGGTAAGCCGCTTGCCGCCGGATAACTCCAGTCCGACCTCTCCATTGACAGCCCCTTCGATACAGCTAATCACCTCGCCACAAAGGCGATTTCTGGCGCTGGTACGCGCCCTGTCTTCTTCCAGTACAAGAATGGGTGACGAGGCCTTGATCAGGGCGTAGGCCTCCCGTCCTTTCTTCAGTCCAAGGTCCTCGATGCTTTCGTTGGTGATGATGGCTACGATGCGCATGCCGTCACCCAGATCCAGTTCCACCTCACCGTTCACCGCGCCTTTCACGACCTTAACCACCTTTCCCAGGAACTGGTTTCGTGCACTGCTCTTCATGGAAAATCTCCGCATCAACCGGTTGAATCGCGCAAAATCGGATAACCCGTCACTCATACGTGAAAGGAAACGGCTGTACTCCTCTTCCACACGCCCAAACATTTCAACCATCAGGCGTCCTTCATCAGTCAGTTGCGTACCGCCGCCGTGCCTGCCGCCAACCACGCGTTCTACCAATGGCCAGTCGGCAAGGTTGTTCATGGCGTCGACAGCCTGCCAGGCGGCTTTGTAACTCATGCCTATCTCGCGCGCTGCCGCCGATATCGAACCGTACTGCTCAATATGTCGAAGCAGGTCGATCCGACCGTGGCCCAAAAACGCCTCACCGGACTTCTCCAGCCAGAGTCGACCGTCCACTGTGCTTTTTTCTGACCTGCGCTTTGCCATGGCAATCGCCTCGTTAATCGTTATAGCCGATAGGTTATAACGCCTGGTAGACCGATATCCCGTTACATCGTTGACATAAATGTCTCGAAGGCATCCGTTCCGGGGGAATAATCCAACAATAAGCGTTATATTCTCACGGACATAACGCTAGCTGCAATGTGCATGCCAGAACATCGGTTCAGGCCGTCCGCAGGTAGGCAACCAAAAGACTGTCCATTCGTGAGATATGCAGCGCGAAGCGTTCGGGCAGACGCTCTTTGATATAGGATTTGGCGAGGGGACGTGGACGACGGGCAAACTGCTGCATCTCCGCCAGCATTTGTTGATGCTCGGCCAGATGCTCAGCACGGTGGATAAAGCCACTCTCCTGCATTAACTGCTCTTCATGCAGGAAGTGTTCCCGAGTGTGCTCAATCAGTTGACTGAATTGTGTCGCAAACGATGCGTCCGAAGCCTTCGCCAGTTTACCCGCCAGCTCAGCCAGTTCGCTGTGAATGGTATCGATTTGTGTATCGCCAAGCCTGACGTTTAATACTTCAACGGGCATAGAGAAATCTTCATGCGCGATGCTGCATGCGCATTAATTCCAGATAATCGCGCAGGTCGCTCATGCAGAGAATCAGCCGCCTGTCGTCGTGAAAAAGATCTTCGGCATGCTTATCCTGGCGAGCATAAGCACGAAAGGGATACAGAAACTCCTTGGGAAGTTGCGAGTTATCCGGAACGACCGCGACAATCTGATTCCATGCCGTACGGCACTGACTGGCGACTTCGTCCGACTCTTCAAACTGACTCACGGCAAGGCGATTCCACTGAAGAATGCGCCAATAGTTATCCCACTCACTCACTGGCTATCACCCCGGTAGCGTTTATTCGTCTTCATAGACCTCAGCGATAACCACCCCCGTTGCCAGGGCGTAGTCATTCGTGAGTGTCAGGCAGGAATCACTACTACCGACAAGGTAAACCTCAAATCCATCCGACTCCAACACCGGCTTGCCGGCATGGATATCATCCTCCGTACAAAGGGTAAACCGTATACCCGGGAAGGCCTGCTTCAGCTCTTCCCGGAGCGTCTCATCCACTGGCTTGCTATTGGCCATCTTGGCCACATTCGCGACAAGCGCTTCGTCGATAACCACTATACGGTCTCCTCTTCGGCTTCACGTTCGAAACGTACACGCTCCTCCGCAGCCTTTCCCATGATCTTGGCAAGCCAGGGCGGAGGGTTGCCGGCGAGGATACGTTGCAATTCAGCAAGGACTTCACTTGCTTCACCGCCATGCGGGAACTTCACCGGATGGATATCCTGCTTAACGACTTTTGCTGCGGCCGGACCACCGATAGAGACAACATAGAGCACATCGCAATCCTTGATCTGCTCAGCACGGTAGGCATTTTTGTCGTCGCTCTTGTTCGGCGATGCTGCCATGGAAGCAATTTCAATCAGTCGTGCCTCTTCTGGCGATACCTGGTAGATAAGAAAACGGGCGCAGGAGCCGAAATGGCCATCCAGCTTTTCACCGTTATTGGAAGCAATAGCCACCCGGATTGAACCGGGCATATCGCCATCCTGGAAGGGCTTGGGCTCAGGTAGAGCCTCGTCGCTGACTTCAACGACATCCTTGCCCCAGAGGCAATCCAGTGCCTGCTTGATCGCGGGCAGTGGGGTTTGGTTGAAAAGATCGTCCGCGGACTCCTGGAGTTCACGAACCGTAATGCGACCGAGCTTCTCCTCGGTAAGTGGCATACCGAGGGCCTTGACCAGCACCGACATCAGCTGGGCCGACTCGATGTCGGGCAAGACCCTGGTAGCCAGACCGATACGGAGCGCCACATCGCGGGATATGTTTTGCTCACTCATGGTCATTACGCCGGCAAAATGCAGTCAGGAACAGGGCAGACATCCTCACACTGAGGGATATCGAACTCACCCTCGCACTCGGTGCAAGCGTCCTGATCGATAACGTACATGCCCTTCTTCTTCAATACCGCACCCATCGGGCAGACTGGCATGCAGTCACCACATGAGGTGCACTCTTCTTCAACGATATACATAGCCATGGTTTGGTTCCTCCAGCTAATCGCTTCTGCGAAAAAGGTTTTACAGCCGTTTGGCACGAAGCGTGATGGGAAGCTTCGGTGCCGGCTCGTGGGGCTCAAGATAAAACTTGGACCCATCGGCCAGCTCAACTTCACCGCCCCACTTCTCCGGGCTGTCGAATTCGAGAGAGGATACGGTCTCTTCCAGGTCTTTCTTGGCGACATAGAAGGAGAGTGCACCGCTCTCTGTCTGACGAATCATTACACTTGGCATTGGATTACACCTTTCAGTTAGGCCCCGGAACCGCGCAACACACAACACGGCCCGGGGGATACTGTTAACTACTACTAGCGAACCAGGTCGTAGTTATAGTCGGTGGTACCCATACCGCGGGTCTCTTCGTCCAGACGCTCCAGCACGGAGTTCACCAGGGTGGTGAGGATCTGCATGGCGCCCTCGTAACCCATGGTGGTAGCACGGTGCATGTGGTGACGGTCGAAGATCGGGAAACCGAGGCGAATCAGCGGTACCTCGAACTCCTTACCTTTGTACAGGGTGTCACGCTGGATGAACTTGCCGTAGCTGTTACCGATCATGAAGTCAGGCTTGTTGGTGAACATCAGTGAACGGAAGTGCCACAGGTCCTTACCGTTGTGGACGTTGGTCTCCTGGCCGTAGGGTGAGGCATCCAGCATCTTCCGCATCGCCTTGGCCCAACGCTTGTTGGCGTTATTGGACAGAACGTCGGTCGGCTCGGCACCCAGCTCCAGCAGGAAGGCGGTCATGCCCATCACGAAGTCCGGGTCACCGTAGAGGGCGAACTTCTTGCCGTGCAGCCAGGTGTGGCTGTCGGTCATCATATCGACCAGGCGACCACGCTCGAGCTCCAGGCTGGCAGAAATGTCCTTGCCGGTAATCTCGGCAACCTTCATCAGGAAGGCGTCAGTACCGGCGAGACCCATCGGGATATCGATCTTGGGGCTCTCGTGCTTCCAGGTGTTCTTGGTAAGCTTCATGGACTTAACAGACTGCCACTGCTGCAGGAACAAGGTGTCCTTGGCATTCGGCGCGTCTTTAATCTCATCCAGTGAAGTGCCACCCTCGTACATACGGAACTGACCGTCGGCCGGGGTATCCAGTACTTCTGAAGGATCGGAGAGCAAGCTGTACTCAACGCCCATCTCGTTCATCATGCGCTTGATGACACGGTAGTTACCCAGGTAGGTCTCGAAGCCCGGTACGATGTTGATCTTGCCGTTCTTGCCAACCTCTTTGTCTTCCATGTAGTTGAGGGTAAAGTAGCGGCCGATACCTTCGAACATGTTGTCCCAACCGGTGGTGTGGGAACCGACGAAGCTCGGGGTGTGCGCGAACGGAGTCGGGAACTCCTGCGGTACACTACCGGCCTTCTTCGAATTGCCGATGAAGGCGTTCAGGTCATCCCCGATAACCTCGGCCATACAAGTGGTGGAAACAGCAATCATCTCCGGCTTGTACAGCGCCTTGGCGTTCTCCAGACCGGCGAACATGTTTTTCTGGCCACCGAATACAGCCGCATCTTCAGTCATGGAGTCGGAGACACAGGCGACCGGCTCTTTGAAGTGGCGGTTAAAATAGGTGCGGAAGTAGGCAACACAACCCTGGGAGCCGTGTACGTAAGGCAGGGTCTTTTCAAAACCCAGTGAACACAGCACAGCGCCCAGCGGCTGGCAGGCCTTGGCAGGGTTAACGGTCAGGGCTTCACGGTTGAAGTTCAGCTCCTGATACTCTTCGGTAGTGGTCCACTGGAAGGTCTCGTCGATCTTCTCCTGCGGAACCTTGTTTTCGTATTTTTCCTGCTTGTTCGCGAGGTTGTCTTTGTACTCCTCCTCGCGGAACAGTGGATAACACGGTTTTACTTCTTCAGCTGACTGAGGCATGACTTTTCTCCTACCGCGCCACTAATCTGTGGACTACGGCGATTGAGCTTAAGGGATGACAGGGACGGACCATTCCGTCCCTGTCCGGTCAATCAGGCACTGGCGGCCATTTTTTGCTCTTCTTCGCTCGCTTTCCACGGCGCCTGCAACTTGCCCCAGCAGGGGTTGTTGAGGGTCATGTCCATATCGCGGGCGAAAATAGCGAAGCCGTCATAGCCGTGGTAGGGACCGGAATAATCCCAGCTGTGCATCTGACGGAAAGGAATACCCATCTTCTGGAAGATGTACTTTTCCTTGATACCGGAGCCGATGAGGTCGGGCTTAATCTTCTTGACGAATTCTTCGAACTCGTAGCCGGTCACATCGTCGTAGATCAGGGTAGCGTTACCCATCTCTTTGGTGGTGCGGTCGTAGTCGTCGTTATGACCGAACTCATAACCGGTACCGACCACTTCCATACCCAGATCTTCGTAGGCACCGATAACGTGGCGCGGACGAAGACCACCGACGTACAGCATGACCTTCTTGCCTTCCAGTCGCGGCTTGTACTTATCGATCACTTCCTGCATCAGCGGCTTGTACTTCTCGATAACCTTCTCGGCATTGGCCTGGATGGTCTCATCGAAGTGGGCAGCGATTTTGCGCAGGGACTCTTCGATCTTGGTCGGGCCGAAGAAGTTATACTCCATCCACGGAATACCGAACTTCTCTTCCATGTGACGGGAGATGTAGTTCATGGAACGGTAGCAGTGCAGCAGGTTGAGCTTAACTGCAGGGGTACGCTCCATCTCGGCGACAGTACCGTCACCGGACCACTGGGCTACAACGTTCAGACCCATCTCCTCGAGAATGGTACGGGAAGCCCAGGCATCACCACCGATGTTGTAGTCACCTAGTACCGCAACATCGTACGGACCGGCTTCGCCCTGCTCCTTGTCCAGCATGTGGTCACGGATAGCATCGTTGGCGATGTGGTGACCCAGCGACTGGGAAACACCGCGGAAACCCTCGCAACGCACCGGTACAACCGGCTTGTCGAGTTCGGCAGCAGCCTTCTTGGAGACCGCCTCGATATCGTCACCGATAAGACCGATGGGGCACTCGGACTGAACGGAGATGCCCTTGTTCAGCGGGAACAGGATTTCAACTTCGTCAATCAGCTTGGACAGCTTCTTGTCACCGCCGAACACGATGTCCTTCTCCTGGAAATCCGAGGTGAAGTTCATGGTGCCGAAGGTGTTTACGCCGGTGGTACCAACGTAATAGTTACGACGGCCGGCACGGGAGTACTGACCGCAGCCAACAGGGCCGTGGGAGATATGGATCATGTCCTTGATAGGACCCCATACCACACCCTTGGAGCCGGCGTAGGCGCAACCACGAATGGTCATGGCACCCGGCAGGGACTTACGGTTGGAGGTAATGCACTTTTTGGACTGCTCAACGCTCGGGTCGTTGGCAGTGAGGTGTTTGGCGCGATCTTTTTTCGCGTCCTCAGGATAGACCTCGAGCACTTCCTGGATGAGCGCTTCGGTCTCTTCACGAGTCATCGTTGCCATTTTCTTAACTCCTATCATCGCCACCTAATCCGGTGGACGTTGAAGTTGAGGGACGGGGCACGGCCAATCCGCGCCCCATAACCGGAAAAACCGGATTCTGGCTTAGGCGCCTGCAGCTTCCGCAGCCAGCTCCTCAGCGGTCTTACCTACAATGGACTCGTCTTCCTCTTCGAGGATACCGAAACTCATCATGACGTCTTCGAGTTGATCCATGCTCAGAGGGGTCGGGATTACGAATTTGGTGTTTTCGTTAACCTTGCGAGCCAGTTCACGATACTCATCAGCCTGCTTGGCCTTCGGGTTGTACTCGATAACAGTCATGCGGCGGATTTCAGCGCGCTGCACTTCGTTATCACGCGGTACAAAGTGAATCATGGTAGTACCGAGCTGACGAGCCAGCTCTTCGATAAGCTCATCCTCACGAGCCGTGTTACGGCTGTTACAGATCAGGCCAGCCAGACGAACACCACCGGAGTTGGCGTACTTCACGATACCCTTGGCGATGTTGTTGGCGGCGTACATGGCCATCATCTCACCGGATACAACGATGTAGATCTCCTGAGCCTTGTTCTCACGGATAGGCATAGCGAAGCCACCGCAGACAACGTCACCCAGTACGTCGTAGAATACGAAGTCGAGGTCTTCGTCGTAGGCGCCTTCCTCTTCGAGGAAGTTGATGGCGGTGATTACACCGCGGCCGGCACAACCAACACCCGGCTCAGGACCACCGGACTCGACGCACTTGACGTCACCGAAGCCGACGGACATTACATCTTCCAGCTCCAGGTCCTCTACAGAACCGGCCTCGGCGGCCAGGTGCATAACAGTAGTCTGGGCTTTAGAGTGAAGAATCAGACGGGTGGAGTCAGCCTTGGGGTCACAGCCCACAATCATGACCTTCTTGCCTGCCTCGGCGAGAGCCGCTACGAGGTTTTGAGTTGTGGTGGACTTACCGATGCCACCCTTGCCGTAAATCGCTGCTTGACGTAAAGCCATGGTATTTTCTCCTTGCGTTGCGATGGTTTGGACCGATGTCAGTTTCTCTTTTGCAGAGAGCGTGCCAAGGAGAAAAACAATTCGTAACTTGCTGTTTATTATGGTTATATTTTTCGTGCCACCAACATTTTGTAAGGTTTGATCTACTACAAACCCTCAGTAGCTGTATGGATAACGACAAACAACAACCGACCGATAACGACACAACACGCACCCTGCCACGCAATGCGTGCCTGCCGATAAATCGCGTCAACCTGCCGGCGGTCATTCTCGGCAGCCTGACATTCCAGCAGCACCCCACTCGCCTCTCCATCGACGGTGTTCAGGCATTGCATCACGATTTGGTGCGTCGTCTGGAGAGCATCAAGGACCCGGGCAACCGTGCCCAGCAGTTCATTGATTACATGAGTGTTCATTTCAGTCTGCACACACCGGAAGAGGCAGGGCTCACGGAAGGAAACCGCTTCGATCGGAGCAAAATGGATTACCTGCGCCTGTTGCGCGGATGGGCCTTCGATGCGGAAGGGAGAGATGCGGCGGTTATGAAAGGATGGGTGGAGAGTCGTTTCGGTCTATTGCCACGATTCCACCAGGCGCCGATACGCTCTATCGATGATGCGGCATACCACTCCTACAAGCACGCCGTTGCCGAAGGCCTCTACAACACCAACTCACTGGAGGCGCAACTCGACCTGCTCTACTGCTATTGCCAGTACGAACTACACCGGCAATATCAGGATACCGAGCACCTCCCGCTCTATCGGGGCAGTAACGACATTGAACATATCCGGCTCAAGGGAAAGAGCGACAACAGCCACCCGCTTTTACTGCTGAATAATCTCAACTCATTCAGCAGCGATATGGAGCGAGCCTCGGAGTTCGGTGACCAGGTATTCCGTGTCGATGTACCGCTGAGCAAGATCCTTTTCTACTCCGCGCTCATCCCCAAATACCTCAAGGCGGAAAACGAATACATTGTTATTGGTGGCGTATACGAATGTCAGCGGGTAATGTAACTGTACTACCCGGATCTCCTGCGTTGTCCTTGCGAGAAACGAAGTGACGAAGCAACCTTGTTTCGATCAACGTGAGACTGACTGTCTGTACTTCCGCCATCCATGGCGGTCGTGTTCGCAATGACCGCATCTGCCTGTCGCGTTTACTACAAATCCAGACAACACCACAGCGGTATTCACCCGCTGCGCACTATAAATCAACATCTTACAAATCGGCCCGATAATTGCTGTATTCCTTTATACATTCACCAACACCAGTGGGCAGAATTATGGAACAGCAACTCATCGACACGATTAAAGCAGGCCTGAAGGATGGCAGCGTTATTCCTTATCTGGGCGCGCAGGCGCTCACCGGTTCGGTTAATGCTGAGAGCGGCGAGCCGATCCCGGCCGACAGCGACAGCCTGATTCTGGCGATGAACGGCGGCAAGCCGATGGCTCCGAAACTGATGTATGAGTTCCCTCGCGCGGCAATGAATCAGGAGTTGAAACGCGGTCGCAGTTTTGTCACCCGTTTTCTCAACAAACTCTACGGTGAGACCGAGTGGACACGTGCACCGATCCATGACTGGATCAAGCAAACAAAGCCGTCCTGTGTCGTCGACATCAATCGCGACCTGCAGCTGCAGAAAAGCTACAGCGATACACCGCATAACCTGATGATCGGCATCGCCCGTATCGGCGGCACCGACTTCCGTTACAAGCTCTACCACTACGACGGTAGTGAGTATAAAGAGATTACCAACGAAGAGGTCGACCCTTCCCTGCCGCTGCTGCTCAAGCCGATGGGCTCACCGCAACCCGAGGCCAACTACATTGCCTCCGATGCCGACTACGTCGACTACATCACTGAACTGATGGGGGGCTTCGGCGTTCCGAAGTTCTTCAAGGAGTATCGCCAGGAGAAGAAATACCTGCTGCTGGGCCTGAGTCTGAACCGCGACACCGAACG
>JBEPXU010000016.1:0-15736 GCA_041641735.1 Ectothiorhodospiraceae bacterium | reverse complement strand
CATTTAGGTTGTATTGGGGTATTCCCTGAGGGTGGCTCACCCTGTTTGCAAGCCACGGCGGGCACGGAAAAATTCACGCAACAGTGTGGCGCTCTCTGTCTCAAGTACACCACCGGTAACCTCACAACGGTGGTTCAATTCATTACTCTGCAGCAAGTTATAGACAGAGCCCGCGGCACCGGTGCGTGGATCGCTTGCGGCATAAACCACACGATCAACGCGTGAATGAACAATCGCGCCGGCACACATCGGGCAGGGTTCCAGGGTGACATACAGGGTGGTTCCGGGCAGGCGATAGTTTTGCAGCACTTTACCCGCAGCCCGCAACACACGGATCTCGGCATGGGAGGTCGGATCGTGGTCGGCGATAGGACGATTGCGCTCCTCGGCAATCAGCTCACCATCCTTAACCAGCACGGCACCAACCGGCACCTCCCCTTCACGCGCGGCCTGTACTGCCAGCGCCAGGGCACGGCGCATCCAGTGAATGTCGGGGGATTCAAGTTCACTCGTCATGGACATATTGAACCACAGTTGCCGTGGTAAACCACCCCCCGGCCGATTCACGGAATTGATTCCGCCGGAGGTCTCAGGTGAACATTACCGCTACGGATGGGCTATGTTTCAGCGCTTTGAGGTAAAGAATGGTTTCATATTCATCGAGTTTTGCGACTGCGGATTTATCAATCGTGTTGTAGGCAACCAGCGCTCCCGCCTGATATTGGTGTTGCTCTATTGCCTCACGACCAATTGCTTCGGCCTCATCCAGGCTATCGCTAATCACACAGGCATCCGCGGCCTTACTCTTTTTCCTCGCCCCACTATCCTCCGAGGTACAACCAAAATGCAGCATGAATATCGGCATGGCACTCCCTTCCAGACGGGCGCAGCGGCCCGCTCCTGTGTTATAAAATGGTTGATACGCTAGGCGAACCAGCGAAGGAAAGCCGCAGCGGACAAGGCCGTCACCCCCAAAAGGATCAACAGACTCCAGACACGCTCCCGCCGTGGCTCCGTCCAGGCATACTGAAAACGTAGATAGGCCACGCTCAGAGAAATACCGGCAATGGCGCATGCCACCTTCACTAGCAGCGCAACGAAAGCAATATCGTGTAGCTCCGGAAACTGGCGATAATAGGCGTAACTGATAGTACCAAAGCCGGCTCCACTCACTACCTGAATCGTCCACCCGGCCAGTACCAGCCAGGCCAGCTTACGGCGTATAGGCGGCAGTGCCACAAGTGGCCAGCGTCCGAGCAATGCTCCACCAACCACTGCCACGGCACCAAAATTATGGACAAGCTGTGTCAGGGCATAGGCGAGGTTCTGCAGATCCATACTACTCCATTAAGACGCTAATGCACTTCTCGATGCCAATGGGCGTGTGGTTCTTATTTACCACCTTGATACACAGCTCGTGCTCTCCATCCAGCAGGCTACCCAGCAGGTAACTGCCCTCAAGCTGGCGCAGGACAGCTACTTCATCATCGTCAACATAGAAATGGACATGATCCCCTCGTGGCCCGGGGACTACCGCATACTTGACGCGATTTTCCGCCATCAAGTCCAGGGTCGCCCCATCTGCCGGTGAAAGAATCCTGACAGAGGGCTCCTCGGCATAGGCTTGTGGAGATAAAAAGAGGCACAGCAACAGAAACGTGAGAGGCTTAAACGCATTCATGGCGCCCTCCTGAGACAACCAGTCTATGTCTATAGACTGTAGCAGGCGCCCCACGCCGCGCCACTTGATAGCAGCGGCGTAGTTACGTCACAGAGCTATATTCGGCAAGCCGGGAAGGCGTATCCTGTGACTGTTGACGACGAGGCTGGTTTACTAGCGACACCAGCACAAAGCTGATCAACATCAGCAGATACCAGGCGACAACCTTTTCCCACCCCACCATCACCCACTCACCGTCCTGTGACGGATAGATCCAGACCTTGGCGTAGGTCGCCACGTTCTCGGCGATCCAGATAAACAGCGCCACCAACGAAAAACCGAGTATCAGCGGCATGCGCCGGTATGTTTCGGCCACGCGAAAGTGGATCCACACCCGACCGAACAGAATCAAACTCAGGCCGACCAGCCACCAGCGGATGTCATAGATGTAGTGGTGGGAGAAAAAATTGATGTAGACCAGCAGCGCCAGCACTGCCGTCGTCCAGAGCGACGGATAACTGGAAAAACGAAACTCGAAGATGCGCCAGACCCGGGCGATATAGCTGCCCACGGCGCTGTACATAAAGCCGGCAAACAGCGGCACGTTACCGATGGCCAGCACCGCCTCGCCGGGGTAATGCCAGGAATTGATCCCCGGTGATGTCTTGAACAGCTCCATCGCCGTGGCGACAAGGTGGAAGATGACGATCACCAGCGCCTCGCGCAGCGTCTCCAGCCGGAAGGCGAGCAGCACCAACTGGATCAGCACCGCAACGATGAAGAGAAAGTCGTAACGGTAGAGCGACTCGAAGGGGTACCAGAATTGGGTCAGCAGGATAAAGAACAGCAGGACACCGGCGAAGAGACAGGCCCAGGCCTGCTTCAGACCGAAGAGCCAGAATTCGTGGGCAAACTGTTTCATCCTATCCATCAAGACATTCCCATAAAAAAAGCGGCCGTCGGGCCGCTTTAACTTATTCCCACTCAATGGTGCCGGGCGGTTTGCCGGTAATGTCGTAGACCACCCGGGAGATGCCGTTGATCTCATTCACAATCCGCCGCGAGACGTGGTCGAGGAACTCATACGGCAGGTGTGCCCAGCGAGCGGTCATAAAATCGATGGTCTCCACCGCACGCAGCGCCACCACATATTCGTAGCGGCGACCGTCACCGGTCACGCCCACCGACTTGACCGGCAGGAAGACGGCAAAGGCCTGCGAGGTCTTGTGGTAGAGGTCGTGCTTGAACAGCTCTTCGATGAAGATGTGGTCGGCCAGGCGCAGGATATCGGCGTACTCCTTCTTCACCTCGCCGAGGATGCGCACACCCAGGCCCGGTCCCGGGAACGGGTGGCGGTAGACCATATCGGCCGGCAGGCCGAGCTCCACGCCCAGCTTGCGCACCTCGTCTTTGAACAGTTCGCGCAGTGGCTCGACCAGTTTGAGCTTCATGTTCTCGGGCAGGCCGCCGACGTTGTGGTGGGATTTGATCAGGTGCGCCTTGCCGGTCTTGGCACCGGCCGACTCGATCACATCGGGGTAGATGGTGCCCTGAGCCAGCCACCGCGCGGAGGTCAGCTTTCCCGCCTCCTCATCGAAGATATCGATGAACATGTTACCGATGATCTTGCGTTTCTTCTCCGGGTCGTCCACGCCCTTGAGCGCATCGAGGAAACGCTGCTCGGCATCGACGCGAATCACCCGCACACCCATGTGCTCGGCGAAGGTGGCCATCACCTGGTCCCCCTCCTTGTAGCGCAGCAGGCCGTTATCGACGAAGACGCAGGTGAGCTGATCGCCAATCGCTTTGTGCAGCAGCGCCGCGACGACAGAGGAATCAACGCCGCCGGAGAGACCGAGGATCACTTCCTCGTCGCCCACCTGCTCGCGTACCGCCTTGATCGCGTCGTCGATGATGTTGTCCGGCGTCCACAGTCCCTCGCAGCCGCAGATCTCGTGGACGAAGCGCTCGATAATGCGCTGCCCCTGGGTGGTATGGGTCACCTCCGGGTGGAACTGCACGCCATAGAAACGACGCTGCTCGTCGGCCATCCCCGACACGGGGGCAGACTCGGTGGAGGCCATCAGCTTGAAGCCCTCGGGCATATCGATAACCCGATCCCCGTGGCTCATCCACACATCCAGCAGGCCGTAGCCTTCCTCGCTGACGTGGTCCTCGATATCCTTGAGCAGGTCGGTGTGGCCGCGGGCGCGCACCTTGGCATAGCCGTACTCGTGATGATCGGCGTTCTCCACCTTGCCACCAAGCTGAGCGGCCATGGTCTGCATGCCATAGCAGATTCCGAATACCGGCACACCCAGTTCGAACACGACCTGCGGCGCGCCCGGCGCCTCGGAGGCAGTAGTACTCTCCGGGCCGCCGGAGAGGATCACTCCGTTGGGGTCGAAGGCCCGGATATCGGCCTCCTCCATGTCGTAGGGGTGCAGTTCGCAGTAGACACCCGCCTCGCGCACACGGCGGGCGATAAGCTGGGTGTACTGGGAACCGAAATCCAGGATCAGGATGCGCTGGGCGTGGATATCTGTGGACATGGATTGATCTCGAACTGGCTGAGTGAAAAATGGCGATTATACATTAGTTTGAAGTTCAAGGTTGAAGGTTCAATGAGGCGCATTCACGCCCCCATGCCTCCTGCCACTCACCTTGAACCTTGAACTTTGAACCTTAAACTCGCACCACCTCGTGGGTCACCGTGGCGAAGCTGCGGTACATGTGGGTAACACCGCAGTAACGATCCTGTGACAGGTTGATCGCCTTCTCCAGCTTCTCCTCCGGTATCTCGCCGCTGACCGTATAGGTGATGTGGAAGGCGCTGAAGTGCTTCGGGTGCTCCTCGGTCTCGGTGGCACTGACGTTGATACGAAAGACCTCCGGCTCGATGCGCATCTTGTGCAGGATGGCGATCACATCCATACCGGTACAGCCGGCAAGCCCCTGCAACAGCAGCTCCTTGGGGCGCATGCCGTTGTTCTCACCGCCCACTGCAGGCGGCGCATCGAGCTCAACGCTCGTATCGTTGCTGCCCTTGCCGACGAAGTGCATCTTCCCCTGCCACTCGACCTCTGTCTGCATGAGTCCTCCCAATGTTTGTGCTCGGAAATACCATCAGTATGCCACCGCCCCGGCGGGCTTGTAAGCGGCGCGGCTGGCGGCATAATGGTGACATGCTAGGAATCGATACCCCCACAAGCCTGTTACGCCTCAGCACCCTGCTCCTCCTGCTAGTGTCAGGCTGCAGCGGTGATACTCCCCTGCTCTACGACGAGGCCGGACTGTTCACTGACGAGCAGCGCCATCGACTGGTGGAGTACCACCGCTACCTGCTTCAGGACCACGATATCGACTACCGCATCCTCACCACCCGCCACAGCGGCGATATCAACCGCTACGCCAACGAGCGCTACCGCGCCCTCGGCGTCGGCAGCCAGAGCGGCAGCGGACGCGGCCTGTTGCTGGTGATCGACCCGTCGCAGAACCGCGCCAGACTGGAGGTGAGCATGGGGCTCGAAGGGATTTTCGTCGACGCCCTGGTGGCCTACCTGGAACGCGAACAGATGCGCCCCTTCTTCCGGGCGAACCGGGTCGCCGACGGCATTCTCGCCACCAGCGAATTGCTGATCACCCGGGCGCAGAACGCCAAGGCCAATACCGGCTTCTATGGCGAGGTGTGGCATGCCGACAGTGCCGGTGCCGGAGCCAGCATCGAGGCCGATATCGGCAGCGGCTACCGCCGTCCCGGCAACCCGGCCGACGATGTTCCGCCCGGGGAGACCCCGGCGGAGACGGTCACGGCTTATATTGAAGCGATGCGCGAGCATAACCTGCGTCCCGACCTGTCGCTCTACACCGCCGCTACCCGCGCGATGCTCGCCGATTGGGTCGTGACCACCGCACAGGCGGACAATGTGGTGCGGACCCAGCAGCAGTGCACCGCAGAACCCGCCCGCATCGGCCCCAATGGGCGCCTGGCGGTCATCCGTTACCCCATTGAGCAGCGCCAGTGCGCCCCATGGTTTCTTCGCTTTGAACAGGGTGCATGGCGACTCGATTTAAATGCCATGCAACAGGCTATTCGCTTTGGTCGCAGTAATGCCTGGCACATGGCCCACGCTGGCATACATCCCTACCGGTTTGCCTTCAACGACTGGCGGTTTGATCAGAATGGATATCCGATCACCAGCGATTAATACCTCCCCTGGGACAGGAAGATGACACCGATTCTGCGCCCATGCATAATGGTCTGCACACACAAAGAAAGAGCCACGGGAGAGGCCCATGAAAAAAATTCTAATTGCAGGCATTGTCATCATCGCCGGTGCTGCTGTCACCGCCCCCTATTTAATCGGCGCACAGGCAGAAAAACGCTTTGCCCAGGATCATAAGCGGTTACAGCAGGAGATGTTCTACCCGCAACTCTCTGTTGAGGCCGGGGAATTCAAAAGAGGCTGGTTCAAGAGCGAGGCGAGCACCCAATTTACGTTCACACCGCCGGAAAAGGATGCCGAGTCCATTGTTTTCGAGTTCCAGCATCACATCAGCCAGCTCCCCTCCCTGGGCGAAGGCGGGCTAATGACGATTGAGAGTGAGCTGGTACTGCCTCCTGAGGCGGCCAAGGAGATGAAAAAGTACTTCAACGATACCCCGCTGTTAAGTGCCCACAGTGTGGTCAAATTCGATGGCAGTGAGGTTTCTACACTCAGCAGCCCAAGCTATAGCGGCCCGGTCAAGGATGACGAGTCGACCCAACTTGTCTGGCAGGGGCTGAAAGGAACGGTTAGCAGTGATGCGGAGGCGCGTAATGTCAGCCTCTCTTTGCACGTCCCGACGTTCAGCTACCAGGATCAGGAAGGCAAATTTGAGGTTTCAACGCTCAACTACAATGCCGAGCTTGAGCGAGGCAAACACAATCTTTGGTATGGCAATGCCGATGGTTCGCTGGAGAAAGTGGCACTCAATACCGTTTCAGAGAAAAGTGGCCCGACCAGTATTCTGGTCAACAAGGTTGCATTAACCAGCAACCAGAAGGAAAACGGCCCACTGGTCGATATTAGCGGAAAATTTACCGTTGATTCGGCAGATTTCAACGGCTTTAAGATCGAAAATGGCATTTATGATGTCGCCTACAAAAACCTTGATGCTGCCAGCCTCGGCAAACTGAATGACAGTATCAAGCAAGTCATGCGCGAGCAGCCGGAAAACCCGAATATGCTACTTGCCAGCATGATGCCCCACGTAAAAGGTTTGCTCAGCAAAAAACCGGAATTGAACATCAATCAGCTGGCACTGGACACTCCGCTAGGCAAGATCCACAGCAAGGTACACCTTGCCCTGCTTGAAGAGCTGGAGGATCAGGTTATGCAGGATCCGACACAGTTGTTGAATATAATGAACGTGGACATTGAGGCCTCCCTGCCTAAACCAATGGTCATGGGTATTATCAGCAGCAATGCCAGAAATGCCGTGGTGCATGCTGCAAAGGTTCAGAAGAAAAAGCTCACACCTGAAGAGCTGGCAAAACAAGTGGATACCGTCACTCAACAGCAGCTGCAAGGGATGCTGGCACAAAAACTCATGGTGGAAGACGGCGCCAACTACGCCACCGCCATTCACTATGTTCCACAGAAGCTGGTGATTAACGAACAGGATGCCACGCCAATGATTAGCGGCTTACTGCAGTAAGGCGTTCCCGCCAAGAAATCGCCCTGTCCTTCCTCTTCGGGTAGACAGGGCGTTTTTCGTTCATATCATCAAGATTTATAGACATGGGACGGCCACAACACAGCAGCATCAGTCACCTCCTTGAACAGTACGACACGCTCTTCCTCGATGCCTACGGTGTACTACTGGATAGGCAGGGGGCACTACCCGGGGCGGTAGCACTGATTGAGCATCTCAACGCCGCTCAACACCCCTATTTCCTACTGACCAATTCAGCCAGTCGCCTGCCACAGGGGCTGTCCTCTGATCTCAAAAAACTTGGCCTCGATATTCCGCCGGAACACATAATCAGCTCCGGGATGCTGCTCCAGCCCCTGTTTCGGGAGAGAAACCTTGATGGAGCACAATGCCTGGTGCTGGGCCCTAACGACAGTCTGGAGTATGTCCGAATGGCAGGGGGTGAGGCCGTATCGCTACAGGATGGCGTGGATGCCCGGGTCGTGGTGCTTGCCGATCAGAAAGGCTTTGAACTGCAACAGGGCCTCGATATTACCCTGAGCATGCTTATTGGCCGAATCGAGAGGGGCCAGAAGACGGAGCTGCTGCTCTGCAACCCGGACCTGATCTATCCCGTTGCCCAGGGTAAATATGGCTTTACCGCTGGCGCTCTGAGTGCCATGCTTAACCATGTACTTGAGGCACGGTACCCGAAGCATGCACCACAATTCGAGCCACTGGGAAAACCCCACCCGCCCATCTTTGAGGCAGCGGCCCAACGCGCCAGGGGAAGAATACTGATGATCGGCGATCAACTGACAACCGACATCCTCGGAGCAAGGCGCTTTGGTATCGATTCAGCCCTGGTGCTCACAGGCCTGTCCGGCTGGCCGGCCCGTGATACAACCATCACCCCCGACTATGTACTGTCTTCGCTTAATGGATAAGAGAGTGGCATGAACAGAGGCAAAGGACTGCTCCTACTGGTACTGCTGTTGCTCCCCCTATCCCAGGCAGAGGCGCGGTTTATTGAGCTGACGCCCAGTGAACAGCAGTGGCTGAAAGCGCACCCCAACATCCGGCTAGGCATTGACCCCAACTGGGCACCGTTTGAGTTCAGGGATGATGAGGGGCGCTACAGCGGTATGGCTGCCAATTTCGTCGCCCTCGCCAGTGATCGCATGGGCGTGAAGATGGAGGCAGCACAGATCGACAACTGGCCCCGGGTTCTTGAAGCGGCCCGAGAGGGTGAGGTGGATGTGCTGCCGGCAATCGTCCCAACCAAAGAGCGCTCCCGTTACCTGCTCTTTACCGAGCCCTACCTTAAATTTCCGATGGTCATCATCACCCGCTCCGATGCGCCATTTATCGGTGGACTGGAGGAGCTCGCCGGGAGAAGGGTAGCGGTAGTCAAAGACTACTACAGCCATGAGACACTGAAACGGGAGCACCCGGAACTGCAGCTGGTACCCACTCCATCGGTCGATAAAGGGGTCAATGCCGTTGCTACCGGCGAGGTGGATGCCTATGTCGGCAATATCGCGGCCGCCAGCTATGCCATCAACCACCAGGGACTGACCAGCCTTAAGCTTGCCGCATACACCCCCTACTCTTTCAAACTCAGCATGGGGGTGCGCAAGGACTGGGCAGCGTTTGTACCGATTCTCAATAAGGCACTCAAGCATATCACCCCTGCAGAGGTCCGCATGATTCGCGAGGACTGGGTACAACTACGCGTTGAGCAGGGCGTCAATATACGTGAGGTGTTACTGGTAGCGGGTCCCCTCACCGCCGCTATTCTTATCACGCTTATCGCCGTGGTGGTATGGAACCGGCGCCTTAAGCATGAAATCGAAGAGCGTCAGGTGGTGGAAAAACGTCTTCGGGAAAGCGAGGCACGCCTGCTCGACTCCCAGAGTATCGCCCATGTCGGCTCCTGGGTGTGGAATATCGATAACGACACCCTGATTTGGTCCCGCGAAACCTTCGCCATCATCGGTATCGACCCCGACAGCTACCACCCCTCCCTCAAGTCGTTCCTGCAGTTCATTCACCCCGATGATCGGATATTCATGCGCGAGACCCTGGATGATGTCCTGCAGGGCAATACCGATGAATACGAATTTGAATACCGCCTGATACGTCGTGACGGCGGGTTGCGTTACGCCAAATCATACGGTCGGGTCGAACGTGATAACAACGGTAATCCACTGCAACTTGCCGGGGTGATTCACGACATTACTGAGCAAAAAAAGGTAGAAATTGCACTACGGGAAAAACAGCAGACACTACAGTCACTGCTGGACAATGCGCCGATCGGTATCTGGTTCCACAACGGTAACGGCAGACTGCTATTTGTCAATCGTGCTTACTGTGAAGCCACCGGAATCAGCGAACAGGATTTCCTTTCTGTTTCCCATTACTACGAATTGCTCGACTCCCACACGGCCATGGTCAGTTTGACCTCCGATGCCACCGCAATGGCCAGTGATGGCCCGCACATCAGCCAGGAACGGATGCGTTTTGCCGATGGTCGGGTCCATGAGCTTGAGGTAGTAAAAAGTCGTGTTGTCGATGACGCGGGAGCGGTAGTAGGACTGATCGGTCTGACCATGGACATCACCGATAAAAAGCAGGCCGAAGACAAACTCCTCCACCAGGCCTATTTTGATGAGCTTACCGGGCTTGGTAACCGTAACTACCTGATGGAGCAACTGAGCCGTTCCCTGGCACAGGCCAAACGACACAACTACTTCAATGCCCTGTTGTTTTTCGACCTTGATAACTTCAAATTCATTAATGACAGTCTGGGGCACCAAACCGGGGACCTGTTGCTCAAGAAGATCGGTGAACGACTGCAGAAGGTTATGCGAGAGGAGGACAGTATCGCACGCCTGGGCGGGGATGAGTTTATCCTGATTGCCAACGACCTGGGCAATGACCAAAGTGACGCGGCCGAACAGGCACGTAATGTGGCCGAAAAAATCCGCAACACCCTTGCTGTTCCCTTCACCCTTAGTGGTCAGGAACACCACATCACCCTCAGCGTCGGTATCAGCATGTTCCCGAGTGAGGGCGATGACATCAATGACATCCTCAAGCATGCCGATACCGCAATGTACCGGGCAAAAGAGGCGGGACGTAATACGGTTAGCTTCTTCATCCCCAGCATGCAGGTGGCGGCCGAAGAGCGCCTGCACATGCAAAACCTTTTGCGCTATGCGATCCCCGGCAACCAGCTTCGACTCTACTTTCAGCCGCAATACAACCATAACGGACAAATGCTGGGGGCCGAATGCCTGCTGCGCTGGAATCATCCGGAGCACGGCATCATCTCCCCTGCGCGGTTCATTCCCATTGCTGAGGACTCCGGCCAAATCATCGACCTTGGAAGCTGGGTGTTGCACGAGTCATGCAAGATGCTAAAAAACTGGCAAACCAGAGGTAATAGTAATATCACCCTTTCGGTCAATGTCAGTCCGCGCCAGTTCCACCAGCCCGATTACGTGCAACAGGTGCTGGATGTCATCAAGGAGACCGGTATCGACCCGCGCTTCCTTGAACTGGAATTAACTGAATCCATCCTGGTCGAGCATATCGAGGATGTGACCGAAAAGATGCGCGCCCTGAAAGGGCTTGGTATACGATTCGCCATCGACGATTTCGGTACCGGTTACTCCTCGCTGGCGTACCTTAAACGGCTGCCGCTGGACCGCCTAAAGATCGACCAATCCTTCGTACGGGATGTCACCACCGATCCCAGTGACGCCCTGATCGTCGAAACCATTATCTCCATGGCCTCACACCTGGAGTTCGAGGTCATTGCTGAAGGTGTTGAAACCAAGGCCCAGCAGGACTTTCTCCTGCGCCACGGATGCGATATGTATCAGGGCTACCTCTTCAGTCGCCCCCTGAGTCATGAACAGTTCGACGTCTATCTGTCGCACAGCCAGAATCAATATAAGTATCTCAAGTAGTCACTTCAGGAGTTAACGTGAAATACATTGGTGCCCATGTCAGCGCCAGCGGCGGCGTGGAGAACGCCCCGCTCAATGCAGAAAAGATTGGCGCCAGGGCCTTTGCCCTGTTTACCAAAAACCAGCGACAGTGGAAGGCCAAGCCGCTCACGGAAAAGAGTATCGAGGCGTTTCAGGAGAACCTGAAGAAGGTGAATATCTCCGCCGAACAGGTTCTGCCTCACGATAGTTACCTTATCAACCTGGGCCACCCGGAGAGTGAAGGGCTTCAAAAATCACGCAACGCCTTTCTGGATGAGATGCAGCGTTGTGAGCAGCTGGGATTAAAACTGCTTAATTTCCACCCCGGTGCCCATCTTAAAAAGTGCAGTGAAGATGACAGCCTGGCCACCGTCGCCGAGTCCATCAATTGGGTGCTGGAAAAGACTGCCGGTGTTACGGCTGTTATCGAAAATACCGCCGGCCAGGGAACGACACTCGGTTATCGTTTCGAACACCTGGCCGCCATAATCGATGGCGTTGAAGACAAGTCCCGTGTTGGCGTCTGTCTCGACACCTGCCATACCTTCACCGCCGGTTACGACCTGCGTACCAGCGAGGCCTGCGATGCCACCTTTGCAGAGTTTGAGCGTATTGTCGGCTTTAACTACCTCTGCGGCATGCACCTCAATGACTCAAAACCGGAACTCGGCTCACGGGTCGATCGTCACCACAGCATCGGCATGGGCCAGATCGGCCTGGAGTGTTTCCGCTATATCATGAACGATGCACGCTTCAACGACATTCCCATGATCCTGGAAACCATCGACGAAACGATTTGGCCCGAAGAGATTAAACTGCTCTATGACATGGAAGAATCAGCCTGATCCCCCCCCACGCAGTGAGGCTCTGATGCTTCGGATGTGATGGGTCATCTGTCGGGATGAGTTTAACGGCAACTGGCCACGGCCCCTGTAATATCCTGCTGACAGCTTTTGGCACAGGGGGCACGCCCACCGGGCAGGCGTCCTTCGATCGCCGACTTGTTACAACCGGCGAGGCACTCGATGTAGTTGTTATAGGCATGTGAGGCACAGGTCTTATACCCCGGCTTGCCACAGGCCTCGTCGGTAAAAACATGCCCGGGCAAGTAGGGGGTAAAACAGCCGGCCACATCGAGTGCACACCCCGAATAACCATGGCGCTCGCAGTTCAGGCGGGAATAGTAGCTACGCATCTCGCCGCAGCGCTTGTCATAATGTTCCCGCAGGGCACTGCAATCCGCCGTGCGCGGCGCAGAAGCGGCGGGAGACTCACTCCGAGTCCCCTGCTTTACACCCGATACGCAGCAATTATTGGTATACGCTCTTGGCACGGCATGCTTGAGCCAACAACGGGCCGTCGGTCCCTGGATGCCGGGTTTGACATAGGTCCATGCCTTACAGCGGTCATCAGCATCGCAGGTCTGGCGGCATAACGCCGGATTGGGGTGACTGAGGTTAAAACTGTAGTAGTCGAGACCGGGCCTGTCGGTATTCTGCTCTGCAGCAATGAGTAAGATCGGCGCCAGCAGCGATAAAACGGCCACCCCTCGAGCAAGGGTCATTACCATTGCATCTCCCTTTCCTGATACGTCAATATTTTGACTATAACGAATGTTCACAACCGTGTGTAGAGAAGCGCTTCGCCATTTGCGCACATCAAAACGGACCAACTATCATGACATTCAAGGATCACTTTTCCGGCCATTCCGGCCTCTATAGCCGCTACCGACCGTATTACCCGGAGGCACTCTACCGTTTTCTGGCTGATGCAGCGCCGTCCCGCGGACTGGCCTGGGATTGCGCGACAGGCAGCGGGCAGGCTGCCCTGGGGCTGTCACACTATTTCGATGGAGTCATCGCCACAGACGCCAGCGCCGCACAACTGGAAAAGGCAGCCGCCGCTGAAAACATCGTCTACCGGCTCGCCCCCGCCGAGGCCAGTGGCCTGGACGATAACAGCATCGACCTTGTCACGGTTGCGCAGGCACTGCACTGGTTTGATATCGACGCCTTCTATGAGGAAGCTGGGCGTGTTCTCAGGCCAACGGGGATATTAGCCGTCTGGAACTACAACATGCTCCAGTGCGAACCGGCTATCGATGCCCTGCTTGAGCACTTCTACAGTGAAATCGTCGGTCCCTGGTGGCCACCGGAACGGACGCTTATTGAAAATGATTATAAAGCGCTCCCCTTCCCGTTCGCTGAACAGCCATCACCGGACTTTGCCATGCACTCGAAGTGGGACCTGAATCAATTGCTTGGCTATCTGCGTACCTGGTCGGCCGTGCAGCGCTACTTCCGGGACAAAGGGAGCGATCCGGTCAACCTTATCGAAGGAGAACTCAGCCGCTTGTGGGGCCCCGCGGAAACTAAACGCCCCATTCACTGGCCACTAGCCTTGCGCTGGAGCCGCAAGCCATCAACCTGAAACCACTTGCAGTGGTATAATCGCCCTCATCCATCACCAACCGGAATGACACTGTGAGCAAAGACGCCATCTACGCCACACCACAGGAGCACATCGTCGACTTCGCCTTCGACGAGCGCGTCGCGTCGGTCTTCCCCGACATGATCCGCCGCTCGGTGCCCGGCTACGGTGACATCATCGCCCTCCTCGGCCTGTTTGCAGAACAGTACGCCCAGCAAGGCAGCACCCTCTATGACCTGGGCTGCTCCCTCGGCGGCGCTACCCTGTCCCTTCGCCGCCGCATCACGGCCAGCGACTGCAATATCGTCGCCGTGGACAACGCCGAGGCGATGGTGGAGCGCTGCCGGGAAAATATCTCCGCCGATCTTTCACCCACCCCTGTGGAGGTTATCTGCGGCGATATCCGTGAGGTGGTCATCAAAAACGCCTCGGTGGTCGTGCTCAACTTCACCCTGCAGTTCCTGCCGCCCGAGGAAAGACTCCCCCTGCTGCAAAAGATTCATCGCGGCCTGCTGCCTGGGGGTGTACTGGTACTCTCGGAGAAGATCCGCTTTGCCGATGAAGAGAGCCAGCTGTTCGAGGAGACCATGCACCTGGCCTTCAAACGTGCCAACGGCTACTCGGAGATGGAGATCAGCCAGAAGCGCCAGGCGCTGGAGAACGTCCTCATCCCCGAAACCCTGGATGCCCACCGCGTACGCCTGGCCGAGGCCGGCTTTAACCGCGTTGAGCCCTGGTTCCAGGCCTTCAACTTCGCCTCCATCGCTGCCTTCAAATAATCACCATGGATTTGACCCCGCTCGGTTACCAGTACCTCTATGACTGGCTGAAAACCTCGCCGCTAGCCCACTGGCTGGAGAGCGTGCCGCAACTGGCCGAAACGAAGATTGAAAAGCACGGCGACACCCCACGCTGGCTGGAGGCCCTGTCGCAACTGCCGTCACTGACACCCGACAGTCTCGACCTTTCCGCCCCCTGCCTGCGCATCGGCGAAAAAACACAGATCGACGACGACCAGCGCCAGACGATCAGCGAAACCCTCATGGCCTTCCATCCCTGGCGCAAGGGACCGTTTTGCCCCTTTGGCATTCACCTCGATACCGAGTGGCGCTCCGACTGGAAGTGGGCCCGGCTGGAAGAAAAAATTAATTTGAAAGGAAAACAGATTCTCGACGTCGGCTCCGGCAACGGCTACTACGGCTGGCGCATGCTCGGCGCCGGGGCGGAGCGCGTGATCGCCATCGATCCAACTATCAGCTACGTGATGCAGTACGCCGCCATGCGCCACTTCATCGGCGAGCAGCCGATGCACGTACTGCCGCTCAAACTCGAAGAGCTGCCCGCTGGCAACGAAGCCTTCGACACCGTCTTCTCCATGGGTGTTATCTACCACCGCAAGGATCACATGGAACACATCGAACAGCTGATGAGCCACCTCAAACCCGGAGGCGAACTAATCCTGGAGGGATTGGTGATCGAAGGCGGCCCCGGCGACGTGCTGCACCCCGGCAAACGCTACGCCAAGATGAAAAACGTCCACACCCTTCCCTCACCCGACACCATGATGGGTTGGCTGAGTGACGCCGGCCTCAGTAACGTGGAGCTCATCGACGTCAGCCCCACCACCGTCGAAGAACAACGCCGCACCGACTGGATGCACTTCCACTCCCTCGCCGACTATCTCGACCCGAACGACCCGACCAAAACCATCGAAGGCTTCCCCGCCCCCATCCGCGCTGTGATCAGCGCCAGGAAGTAACCCTTCACACCGCCACCCTGCAGCGCTAGGATAGTCCGAAATGGATGCTCAGCACTGGTTAAGGGAAAAACCGACCACCTCCCTTTCCAGTCCCTTTTGCATTCCGTTTAGGCTCCGTATTTCATAACCAAGTTATTGATTTTACGAGAGACACGCGTTTTATACACCCTAAATGTCGTTTTTATTTAGAAATTTAGTGTGTATACTTGTAGT
>JBEPXU010000015.1:0-17031 GCA_041641735.1 Ectothiorhodospiraceae bacterium | reverse complement strand
TGAGAGCATCCATGCGGCGATTGAGGCCGGTCTCCCGACCTATGCCGAGTGTGGCGGCCTCATGTACCTCAGCCGCTCTGTACACTGGGGGAAGCAGACTGCCAGTATGGTAGGAATTGTCCCCGGCGACTGTATCATGCACGAGAAGCCGGTCGGGCGGGGCTATGCCAGAATTGTCGAAACAGGCGACAACCCCTGGCCAGGCACTCGTGCCGGTGAGGAGTATCGGGTGCATGAGTTCCACTACTCCAGCCTTGAAAACCTGCCGGATGGCCTCCAGTATGCCTATAAGCTTGAGCGTGGATACGGCATCGCGCGAAAACACGACGGTATTGTGTACAAGAACCTCCTGGCCAACTACGTCCATCTACGTGACGTACAGGGGAATCACTGGACCCGTCGCTTTGTTGACTTCGTGCGTACGCAGCGTGGCAAATTTCACGTAAAATCGACGCTAAACCATCAGGGGGAAGCGACCTATCTCCCCCCGTTTATGTGAAGGAATAAAAGGCTACACCATGATTACACTGACCGAGAAAGCAATCGAGCAGGTTAAAAACGCTGCAGAGGAGAGCCAAGCTACCGGCTTGGCACTGCGTCTGGCTGCAAAGAAAAAGGCCGATGGCTCCATGGAGTACGGCATGGGCTTTGATGAAGCCAAGGATGATGACCTGCTGTTCAAATTCGGCGATGTCGAAGTGGTATTCGGTGGCGAATACGGCCCCCTCCTCAATGGCACCACCATCGATTTCGTCGAGCTGGAACCGGACAAGTGGCACTTTATTTTCATGAATCCCAACGATGCCAACTACCAGCCCCCGGGCAGTGAGAACAGCGGCTCATCAGGTGGTTGCAGCACCTGTAACTGATAGCCAGGCGGTGCCGGCCATGTGGCCGGCCCGCACTACCTATCCAATTGGGACAGGTGTGATACCCAAAATGGGATAGTCATGTGTTATCATGCCCAATTCTGAACCGTGGGTTCCTGTAGAGGTATCCTGTAACCGCCATGGGCAACACAACGAACACATCACGCCAGGGCCGCCTGCACCAGCTCCTGGACACACTCACCTCGCTGTTCCTACTTAGCGGTGACGGGCTGCCTGGTAAGCGCCTGCGATTTTTGCTGATCGGGGTGGGCAACACCTTCGCCCTGCTCGGCGTGAATCTCGCCCTCCTCCTCCACTACCCGGAATATGAGCAGATTCTGCTCTTTCTATTCGGCGTTTTTATCTTTGCCGGGATCGGCCTGCTGTTCGCCATCTCAGTGGCCTTTCGCCGCTTTCTGCTGCACCCCAGTGAAGAGCTTAAAAGCTGGTCCAATGAAATCCGTGAAGGCAACCTGGCGATCCGCCTGCAACCTGAAGAGATGGGGGAGCTCAAGGAGGTCGCCAAAGACATCAATAATCTGCTCGGTTACCTGCAGAATCTTTCCAAGCACATGGATGATGAAATCAAGCGCCAGACCAAGCGCTTTGAACAGAAGACCAACTCCCTTCAGGTCCTCTACGATGTTGCCGCCAGCCTTAACGCCTCACGTGATCTCAAGGACCTGCTGACCCGTTTCCTTCACACCATGCGCGATATCGTCAACGCCAAGGCGGGGACTGTGCGTCTGCTCACGGAAAAAAATCAAATGGAGCTTGTGGCCAGTATCGGTCTTGAGGATGCGGTCATCGAAGAGGAACGTATGGTCCCCGTGCAACGATGCCTGTGTGGCAATGCCGTTACCGAGGGTGAAGTACTGTTTCAGAAGGACCTTACCCCCTGCACCCAGTGGGTGGGACAACCCGTTCTGGGTGACACGGACCTGGAGATGATTGCCGTGCCCCTCCAGTACCATGGCAAGAATCTCGGGGTCTACAACCTGTTTGTGGAAAAAGCGGACATCGACTCCCGTGACGAGGTTAAGGCGCTATTCACCAGTATCGGTCGCCACCTGGGGATGGCGATCGAGAAAGCGCACCTCGACGATGAGGCCAAGCGGCTCTCCATCATCAAGGAGCGCAATGCCCTTGCCCACGAACTACACGACTCCCTCGCCCAGACACTTGCCAGCCTGCGTTTTCAGGTCAGCATGCTGGATGAGGCCGTCGACCAGCAGGGTGCCGACGTCACCCACGAAGATATCCAGCAGATAAAAAGCGGCCTGGACGAGGCCTATACCGAGCTTCGGGAACTTTTGGCCCACTTCCGCGCCCCGATCAACTCGCGCGGTCTGATGCCAGCGCTGGAAGATCTGATCAGCAATTTCCGCAAACAGACCGGCATGCACGTACTGCTGCAAAAGGAGTGGGACTCAACCCGCCTGCCAGCCAATATGGAGATGCAGGTGCTACGCATTATTCAGGAGGCGCTGGCCAATGTTCGAAAACACAGTGATGCCCACACCGTAAGGGTGATGCTGCGCTGCGACAACGACGGGAACTACCACATTCTCGTTGAAGATGACGGGATTGGCATGGACAAACCTGCCTTCAGCGGACACCCGGGGGAGCACCTTGGACTGTCGATCATGAAGGAGCGTGCTCGCTACCTTGGTGGTGACTTGCGAATAGAGAGTGAATCCGGAGAAGGAACAAGGGTACAATTGAAGTTCAGCGATCCGGATAACGACAAACAACAGAATCCACAACAACAGCACTTTGCACTCATCTGATTATACGCAAGCATGCAAGTATTACTCGTAGACGACCACACCCTCTTCCGTAGCGGTCTTGAGACCCTGCTCGAACGTCACGGCATCGAGGTCATCGCCACCGCCGGCAACGGCCGGGAAGGCTTTCTTATGGCCAGGGAGCTGCAGCCGGATGTTATCCTGCTCGATATGCGTATGCCGGAGATGAGTGGCCTGGAAGTCCTCTCAGGGTTGCGTGCCGTCGGCTTTCGCAATCCCATCGTTATGCTGACCACCAGCAATGAGGAACAGGACCTGGTCGAGTGCCTGCGCAACGGCGCTTCAGGCTATCTGCTCAAGGACATGGAGCCGACCGAACTGGTCACCGCCTTACGAGATATTGTCGGGGGTAAAACCATTGTCGCCCCCGAACTGGCAGCGGTACTGGCACGCGTGGTTCAGGGCGATGTCGAGGACATTCTTAACAAGGAAGCCGACCCGTTCGCCGATCTGACGCCACGGGAACTGGAAATCCTCTGCCTGCTTGCAGAGGGTCAAAGTAATAAGGTCATCGCCCGCAATCTTGGCATCTCCGACGGCACGGTCAAGCTGCATGTGAAGGCGATCCTGCGTAAACTCAATGTCCACTCTCGAGTAGAGGCAGCCGTCATGGCTGTCGAACAGAATTTTTGTCATAAGGATTAAACTGTGTATCAACCCAAGGACATGTTTAAGTCATTACTGTTAACCGTCACTCTACTATTCAGCGTAGCCGTTCAGGCCGATGATGAGACGCGCTGGTATGACGTAGAGGTTATCCTGTTTGCACAAACGAGTCAGGACTATCGTGACTCCGAACACTGGCCCGCTGACTATACACAGCCCAGTATTGAAGGAAGTCGGGAGCTCCTTTCCTCAGCCACACGATCTCACAACGGGCAGCCTGTCGCATTTCGTCGCCTCACTTCCGCGGAACTCGACATGCGTGCCGATGCCGGCAGGATTAAACGGGCTTCTGATCTTGAGTTGCTCGCGCACTTTGGATGGCGTCAGCCGGGCTTAGCGGAGGATCAGGCTATCCCGATTCATCTTAGCAACAGGCTGCTTGAGGCCCCTGCCGCAGGAGCGTCAGGTGAGCAGCAACGCCTGGATGGAACCCTGACGCTTATTCTCTCGCGCTATCTTCACGTGAAAGCAGATTTGCTCTTGCGCGAACCCCTCGATGAAAACGACACCGTCTACCAGCCTGAGGCCGCCAGTACGCCTGCAGGCTCAACCGAAATACAAGATAAAGAGAACGCGGATACCTTTGCATTTACACCGGAACCGATGCAGGAACAACCCCGCTATCGCGTATACCGCTTGCAGCAATCAGTTCGGATGCGAAGTGACGAGATCCACTATATGGACCATCCGGTATTCGGTGTCGTCGTGCAGGTACGCCCCTACGAGCAGACAACGTCGGATTAGCCAAAGATTAGTGACGGTGACTAACCCTCGCTACCTTACCAGACAGATCATTCATAGTGGCTCTTAAGAGAGACGGGGTACGATGTGCTCCAGCAAGCGGCGCACATCCGTCATCCCGGTTTTCAGATGGCGCTCAATCATCTCCATGGTGATTGCCTCATCACCGCGCCCTGCAGCCATATTTGCCACAACAGCGATTGAGGCATAACAAAGCTCCAGTTCACGCGCCAAAGCCGCCTCAGGCATCCCTGTCATCCCGACCAGGTCACAGCCATCGCGCTCCAGTCGATTAATCTCCGCAGCCGTCTCAAGTCGTGGCCCTTGTGTTGCAGCATAGGTTCCCTCACCAATCACCTTCAGTTGGATCTCAGCAGCACAGTTTTGCAGCTGTTGACGGAGTGATTCGCAATAGGGTTCGGTAAAGTCGATGTGGGTGACGTTTGTCAGCCCTTCCTCAAAATAGGTGTTGATGCGCGACCAGGTGTAATCAATGATTTGATCGGGCACCACCAGGCGCCCCGGTCCCATATCTTCCCGGATCCCGCCAACAGCGTTAACGGCAATCACCTGCTCGGCCCCGCTCTCTTTTAAGGCCCAGAGGTTGGCGCGGTAGTTGATCTTGTGGGGAGGGATAGTATGGCCCGCTCCATGGCGCGGCAGGAACATCACCTCATTGCCTGCCATTTCACCAAAAACCAGCGGTGCAGAGGGTTCACCATACGGTGTATGCATGACTTCCCTGCGAATGATCTCAAGGTCTTTCAGAGAAGTGAGACCCGTGCCACCAATTATGGCCAGCTTTCCCATGTTAACAACACCTCATTGATAAGCAGTTCAACTGCATGGAGTCTGCAGGAGCAAGTTACGTGGTATCTATTGTATCAGCTTCCCTTGACGGCAAAGATCCCCGGGGCATTACGCAGATACTCCTTGTAATCCATACCGAATCCAAAGACATAGCGGTCCTCCACCTCCAGACCGACATAATCGGCCTCGGTACCGATATTGCGTTCGTGCAGTTTCTTCACCAGGACCGCGCTGTGAACCTCACTGGCCCCCTGTTCGCGACAATCATCCAGGATCGCCTGCAGTGTCAACCCTTCATCCAGAATATCGTCAACCACCAGGACGCAACGTCCCTCTACAGGAAACCTGGGAGGCACACGCCAGTGGAGTTCACCGCCTGATGTGTCGCCCCGATACCGGCTGGCATGGATATAATCAATCTGCAGAGGAAAATCGAGATGACTTAGAAGAATACCCGCAGGAATCATTGCGCCGCTCATTACCGCCAGAACCAGTGGATTCCTATCGGCCATATCCCGACTAATCGCTGCCGCCAGCTCAGCGATCGCCCTCTCCACCTGTTCGCGGTTGTAGAGGCAATCCGCCTCCTCGTAGATACGCTGAACCTGCTCTGGGGTAACGCTCATGAGGTGCTTTTCTCTGACGGGTTTGTCGGTGTATCGCCGATACCGCGGACACTCTCAAGCTGCAGTTTATCGGCCACATGAATGGTCGAGGTCGGAAAGGCGATTTCAGCCCCCGCCTCCTCAATAATCTCCACGACCTTTAGCAGTACGTCCTGTTTCACCTCATGGAAATGCACCCAGTTGGTCGTATGGGTAAAGGTATAAATGAAAAAGTCCAGTGATGAGGGGGCAAAGCTGGTGAAGTTAACGATCATTGTCTGCGACTCATCGATCTCCGGGTGCGCCAGTAACATCTCCCTGACTTTCGTAACAATGGGTGCCATCTTCTGCACATCGTCATAACGGATGCCTACCGTCTCGTAGATGCGGCGATGGCTCATACGCGAGGGGTTTTCCACTGCAATGCTGGCAAAGGTGGCATTGGGGACATAAAGCGGACGTTTGTCGAAGGTGCGAATGATTGTCAGTCGCCAGCCAATCTTCTCTACCGTACCCTCAATATTGCGGTCCGGTGATCGTATCCAGTCCCCCACGGCAAAGGGGCGATCGAGGTAGACCATCAGGCCGCCAAAGAAGTTGGCCAGCAGGTCCTTGGCTGCGAAACCCACGGCGATACCGCCAACGCCACCAAAGGCGAGTATTCCAGAGATGCTGAAGCCCAGAGTCTGCATCCCTACCAGAACGGCAGTAATCAGCACCGATAGGCGTACGAGCTTGCTGATGGCATCTACGGTGGTTTGATCCAAATGCCGCCCTTGACGCTCGGCCTGGACAAAGATGTTCTGCTCCATTTGCTGGATAAAGCGGAAGACAAACCAGGTAATGATGACAATAACGCCGAGATCGCGGACCGGCTTAACCGCATCGAAGATAGCGGCATCGGTCTGTTGGCTGACAATATTGGCCGCAAAGGTAATGCCGATAAGCCAGATGAGGAGACTTAACGGCCTTCTTGCGGCGCCATACAAGGCATCATCCCACAGGGTTTGGGTTGCCTCGACCTTGCGCTCCAGGCGTCGCAACAGCCGTTTCTGAATAAAGTCGAGCAGCAGTGTGCCAAACACCACCAGAAAAACCTGAATAATCAGCATGGTCGTGGGGCTTCCCTGACCAATCTCTTCCACAAACTGTTCGAATTCCATTATCGCTACGCCTTACAGATCGAGGGATAAAGTTGGATTGGATTCAAGCTCCTGCATGGCGCTGATTGCCTGTCGCCATGCCGGCAGCTTATGCAATGCTTCCAACGTCACTGGATGCCGGCCATGTAACCGGGCCAGTCGAGCATGCAGAACCGGATTGGCAGGATAATCCAGCCCTCTCAGAACGGCCCGAGCCCCTTCCGGATTATTGCAGACGAGAACCATATCACAGCCGGCATTCAGTGCAGCTTTTGCACGCGAAACATAGTCACCGGCGACACTGGCTCCCTCCATACTCAGATCATCACTGAATATCACTCCCTGGAAGTCGAGGCGTTTGCGCAGAATCTCACGTAACCAGAAATCGGAGAAACCTGCCGGCCGTTCATCCACATCCGTGTATATCACATGCGCGGGCATCACACCGGCCATACCGTTGTCGAACATCGTTGGATAAGGGACGACATCCTCATTCAGGATATCCTCTATCTCACGGTTGTCCCTTGGGATCGCCTCGTGCGAGTCAGCCTCCACGGCGCCGTGTCCGGGGAAGTGTTTGCCGACCGCCGCCATCCCGGCACGCTGCATCCCGTGCATCACCGCGCCGGCCAGTTCAGCCACAACCTGCGGTTTGCGATGGTAGGCCCGATCACCAATAACACCGCTGATGCCATAGTCCAGGTCCAGGACCGGCGCAAAACTGAAATCCACACCGACCGCACGTAACTCAGAGGCCATTACCCAACCGGACTGCTCCGCCAGCTGCCTTGCCCGACGCGGGTCATGCTCGTAAATTTCCCCAAAACAACGGGCCGGAGGCAAACGGGTAAAGCCCTGTCGAAAACGCTGGACCCTTCCCCCCTCATGATCCACCGCAACAAGCAGCGGCGGGGTTCGCAGGGCGTGAATTTCTGCGATCAGGGCAGCCAACTGCTCCGGGCTCTCAAAGTTGCGGCTGAAAAGGATAATTCCTCCAACCAGTGGATGAGTGAGTATTTCTCGCTCCTCCGCATCCACTTTCGTTCCCCGAAGGTCCAGCATCACCGGGCCCAATGACATTGTTTCATCCCCTGCCTTCAGTGAAGGCTTATTCTTCTGTTATCAAAACCGGTGTTCCCACCGCCACTTTGTCAAACAACGCAATAATATCGCTATTACGCATCCGGACACAGCCGTGCGAGAGCGGCACGCCCATCGGCTCACTATCCGGCGTACCATGAATGTAGATGAAACGACGCATGGTATCCCGCTCTCCCAGCCGGTTCTTGCCCCTCTCCGAGCCGCTGAGCCAAAGGATACGGCTCAGTATCCAGTCGCGCTGGGGAGCCTTGCGACCCAGCTCCGGCGAATAAATCTCCCCGGTGGGACGGCGGGCAACAAATACCGTGTTTTCTGGACACCCCTCCCCTATCCTGGCCCTCACTATATGCCATCCACGGGGAGTGCATCCGCTCCCTTCCAGCTCGCCGGCACCATTGCGGGCGGTGGATACCGCGGCCTCCATCCTCAGCTCGTCATTCTCAAAGAGACGCAGACGTTGTTCTGCAATACTGATGGTTATCAATACACCCGTCATGTCACCACTCACTGTAGGGGTGTTTAACCAGGCAGACATTGTAGTAGCGCGTATCCTCGCTCACTTCTTCACCCACCCATGGCGGCAAGACAACGGCCTCCTCCTCAGAATTAAGCTCAACCTCGGCCACCACCAGTCCCGTATTCTCACCATTGAAGACATCAACCTCCCAGGTGTGACCTTCATAGGGAACAAGGTAGCGTGTTTTCTCAATCTGGGGTTGTTCACAGAGGGTATCGAGCATCTCCTCTGCTTCACTCAGTGGGATGGGGTACTCATACTCCTGCCGGCGGACACCCAGCGTGGCACTTTTTATGTTGATATTAGCCCTGTCCCCCTCAATGCGAATACGCACCGAGGCCTTCTCCGCCCCGATGAGATATCCCTGTCGAAAGCGGGTACCGCTATCGGCGTCGTGCTGCCAGTCATCACTCACGAGGAGAAATTTGCGTTCAATTTCCGTAGCCATTTTGCGTTATAGTGCCTTTGCCATGTAGCGTATACCGCTCATTGTCTCGAACTTTGCAGCAATTATAAAATCGAAAGTCATATTCAGACACCAGGGCAGGAGGTAGTGATATGATGAGAGCCGTACTGATGCACCAGAGTGGCAGCCCGGAAGTCCTGCTCTTCAGCCACGAAGTCCCACAACCCCGCATTCATGATGAACATCAGGTCCTTATCCGCCTGAGTGCGGCTGGCATCAACCCGGTTGATACCAAACTGCGAAGTCGCGGCACCTATTATCCGGAGCAGATGCCGGCGATACTCGGCTGTGACGGGGCAGGTGTTGTCGAGGCCGTTGGTGATGCCGTCACCCGATTCAAGCCCGGTGACGAAGTCTACTACTGTCACGGTGGTATCGGCGGTGATCAGGGCAATTACGCTGAATACAACGTTGTTGATGAACGCTACCTCGCGGCAAAACCCCAAAATATTGACTTTGCAACGGCTGGCGCCGCCCCGTTGGTACTCATTACCGCCTGGGAAGCCCTGCACGATCGTGCGCAAATTCAGGCCGGACAGAAGGTACTGATCCACGCCGGTGCAGGAGGCGTTGGCCATGTAGCGATACAGCTTGCCAAGGCAGCCGGCTGCCAGGTTATTACCACCGTCGGCTCCAAAGAGAAGGCGAGCCTTGCCCGACAACTGGGGGCCGATGAAACCATCCTCTATCGCGAGGTCGATTTTGTCGAGGCCACCACCTCCTGGAGCGGTGACGAGGGAGTGGATGTGGTACTGGACACGGTCGGTGGTGAGGTGTTTGAACAAAGCTTCGCTGCCACACGACCCTACGGTCATGTGGTCAGTCTGCTGCAACCGGGCGAGGTAGACTGGAAAACCGCTCGTCTCAGGAATCTCACTACCAGTCTGGAATTGATGCTCTCACCCATGTTTTTCGGCTGGCATGAGGCGCAGGAACACCAGCGGTGGATCCTGGAACAGTGTGCCCAGCTTATCGATGAGGGAAAACTCACGCCAAAGGTCAGCCACAGCCTGCCACTTGAAGAAGCGGCCAATGCCCATGCCCTGATTGAACAAGGCAGCATGCAGGGCAAGATCGTTTTGATGATCTAATTCACCACCATCGAGACCGTTAATGATAAAAACACGCTACCGGGAAGTCCCTGCCTACACGACCAAGGATGGCTCTGAGATCCGTGAGTTAATCCACCCGGATGCCCACGGCAACCACAATCAGAGCCTGGCGGAGGCCAGAATCCCTCCGGGCCAGACCACGCTGCTACACAGGCATAACCATAGCGAGGAGCTCTACCACATTACCTCAGGGCATGGACTGATGCTGCTCGACAATGAGAAATTTGAGATCCGTGTTGGCGACACGGTGCTCATCCCACCGGGTACCCCGCACGCGGTTGAGAATTTCGGTGGCGAGCCACTGGTTATGCTCTGCTGCTGCTCGCCGCCCTACTCCCACGATGATACCGAGCTGTTATAACCCATATTTTTGCCACAGAGCACATAGAGAACTCAGAGTGAACCATTCGCACGCGAATCTCGAAAGCCGCAAAATAACCACAGAAACGGCTTCGAGCTTCTATGATCAGCAACTTGGCAAAGTGACGTAGAGGTCTCCACCGGTACGTAAGAAGTAAATTATCTCTGTGCCCTCTGTGGCAAATATTCCTAATATTCCTCATGACGGATATAATTCGCCGTCACGTTTCACAAAGAACCACCAGACCATGAGAATCCTTCTGGCCCCAATGGAAGGGGTCGTCGACCCCTACATGCGCGAACTGCTCACCCGCTTGGGCGGTTACGACGGCTGCGTCACGGAATTTCTTCGTGTGACCCGAGGCCGTATTCCGCGCAAGACAATCCGGCGCATCTGCCCAGAACTGGATCGCGACGGCAAGACTCGAAGCGGCACCCCGGTCACCGTACAGCTGCTCGGCGGCCACGCCGAATCGATGGCACTCAATGCCGCCTCCATTGCGGAGATGGGAGCCCCAGGCATCGACATCAACTTCGGCTGCCCGTCAAAAAAGGTCAACAGCAACGACGGCGGGGCCATACTGCTGCGTGAGCCGGAGAGAATGCATGCCATCGTCTCCACGGTGCGTCGCGCCGTTCCTGCCCAGCTGCCTGTCTCGGCCAAGGTCCGCCTTGGCTACGCCGACACCTCGACGGCACTCGACATCGTCCACGCGGTTGAGGCGGCCGGTGCCGACTTCGTAACCGTCCATGCCCGCACCCGTGCCGATGGTTATCGTGCGCCGGCTCGCTGGGAGTGGCTGGCGAAGATAAACGAGGCGCTCTCCATTCCGGTGATCGCCAACGGGGATATCCGCAGCGTGGAGGACTACTGGCGCTGTCGCGAAATCAGTGGCTGCGATGATGTCATGATCGGCCGGGCCGCTGTCAGCCGCCCCGACCTGGCCCGGCAAATTCGGCTGTCACAACAGCGGCAGAAGCAACCGGCGATGGACTGGAGCGGCGTAAAACAACTCCTGCTCGGCATGGGCGAACAGATGGTCCAGGATATAGAGGACCGCCATGTGGCGACACGCCTTAAACAGTGGATGGCAATGCTTAAGCAGGATTACCGCGAGGCAGCAGAGTGCTTTGAACAGATTCGTCGCCTGAAAAGTTTTGAAGAGATGGCGCCGCTCTTTCGCTAGCGGACGCTATTCACGGGTCAGGAAAGTTTTTTCAATTCCGCCTCAATATCCGACTCAGCGGCAGTAAACGGCAAAATCGCCTGAATCTCGCAGATATTTCGCATTTTCTCGGCATGCTCCATCTCCCCTGGCGACACCAGAATAATGACCGGCGTCCCCGGCGCAAACTTCTGCATGCTCATCAAAAACACATCGAGGTTACTGATGTGAACACCACTGTAGTTGTTACTAAAACCGTAAACGAAGTCGGCCACCACCACGTTGGGTTTCTGTTTCTTTAGCTGGCTGACCGCCTTGCGCGTGGAGGTAAGCTCCACCTCCTCGTAACCAAGACGGGAAAACAGGCCACTCAGCTTGGGATGAAGCGGCGACTCGACAATCGAAAACAGAACCATATTTGCTACCTGTCAATTGCTCTCGCCAAGACGCATAGAACGCAAAGAAATATCCACGGTAA
Organism: Ectothiorhodospiraceae bacterium; assembly: GCA_041641735.1. GTDB lineage: Bacteria > Pseudomonadota > Gammaproteobacteria > Thiohalomonadales > Thiohalomonadaceae > JAPHTQ01. The sequence goes on along the minus strand of JBEPXU010000015.1, from coordinate 5,190 downwards.
ACGATTCCAACCCATGCGACTTAGCGTCTTCGCGAGAGATCACTTTTTAGTAAACAGTGCGATCGACTCGACATGCGCGGTGTGCGGGAACATGTCCATCACCCCGGCCTTTTCCAGCGTGTAACCGTGCTCGTTGACCAGCAGACCGGCATCGCGTGCGAGCGTCGCCGGATTGCAGGAGACGTAGACAATTCGCTTGACGCCCAGTTTGGCGATATGTGGAATTGCCTCCATCGCGCCGTCACGGGCCGGGTCAAGTAACACCTTGTCGAAACCCTTATGTCCATGGACGGACGGTACATCGGCGTGACAGGAGGCATCACGCCGTTGCGACCACCAGGGCAACGCCTCAACCTCTTTTGCCAGATCGGCGACATGAAACTCGACGTTGTCGATAGCGTTCAACTCGGCGTTTTCACGCGCGCGCTGCACCAGAATATCGAGCCCCTCGACACCGACGACCTCTTTGGCGCGTCGCGCCAGCGGCAGGGTGAAATTGCCAATGCCACAGAATAGATCCAATACCCGCTCGTCTTCCTTTACCTCCAGCAGTTCGATGGCATAGGGGACCATCTTGCGGTTGATATCAGTATTGACCTGGGTAAAGCCGGTGGGAGTGAAATTAAACTTCACCTCAAAATCAGGCAATTCATAGCTAAGCTGGGTATGCTCAGGCCACAGCGCTTCGACACTATCCGGACCGCCCGGCTGGAGAAAGAAGTGCATAGCGTGTTCCCGGGCAAAAGCAACCATCTTCTCCTTATCGCCTTTGCTCAGCGGGTCGAGGTTACGGAACACCAGCGCTGTCTGCGAGTCGTCCACCGCAACCTCGATCTGCGCAATACGGCTGCATGCCTCGAGAGAACCGATAAGCTCGCTCAGATCGTCGAGGTGTTCACCGACACTTGGGTGCAGCACCTCACAACGGTGCATATCGACGATGTAAGGTGCGCGTTTTTCACGAAAGCCGATCAGCACCCGCCCCTTTTTCGGCACATTGCGCACGCCCATGCGTGCCTTGCGCCGGTAGCCCCAGTGTGGGCCGGTCAGGGGGGGAAGTACCTCGTCCGGGCTTACTTTGCCGATGCGCTCGAAATTCTCCAGCAACACCTCCTGCTTGGCATGGATCTGTGCTCCTGCCTCCATATGCTGCAACGCACACCCCCCACAGGTACCAAATACGGCACACTTAGGCTCTACCCGTTCAGCCGCAGCCTTGTGCACCTCCTCTGCCTTGCCAACATCGTAGCTACGCTTTTTCTCAACATAGAGAAAACTGACCTCCTCGCCCTTGAGCGCTCCCTCGACGAAGACGGTCTTGCCATCGATATGGGTCACTCCACGTCCGTCATGGGAGAGGTCTTCAATTGTCGCCCGAACGGGCTCGGTCGGCAGCTTCGGCCGCCTGCGTCGTCTTGCCATAAGAATTCCTGTAAAACATCAGCCACAGAGAACGCAGAGAACACAGGAATTATTTTTGTTTATCCTCAGTGCTCTCTGTGAAGCATTTGGCAAAAAAATTAATTATTCAGCCGGGAAAATCCCGGTAGAGAGGTAGCGGTCACCACGGTCGCAGATAATGGTCACGATAATGGCGTTTTCCACCTGTTTGGACAGTTCCAGCGCGGCGGCAACGGCGCCACCGGAGGAGATACCGCAGAAGATCCCCTCTTCAGCCGCCAGGCGACGGGTAATCGTCTCCGCAGCCTCTTGTTCGATGTCGAGGGTTTGATCGACACGACTGGCCTCGAAAATAGCGGGTAGATATTCTGCCGGCCAACGGCGAATACCGGGGATGCTGGCACCCTCGGCCGGTTGCACCCCGACGATCTGCACCTCGGGGCTGACCTCCTTGAGATAACGGGACGTTCCCATTATGGTACCCGTCGTGCCCATGGCACTGACAAAGTGGGTCACCTTGCCCTTGGTGTCACGCCAGATTTCTGGGCCTGTGGTCTCATAGTGGGCCAGTGGATTATCGGGGTTAGAGAACTGATCCAGCACTTTGCCCTTTCCCTCTTGCTGCATTGCCAGGGCAAGGTCACGTGCTCCCTCCATACCCTGTTCTTTGGTCACCAGCACCAGTTCCGCCCCGTAGGCACGCATGGATGCCCGGCGCTCGACACTCATGTTCTCGGGCATGATGAGGACCATTTTGTAGCCCTTGATCGCTGCCGCCATCGCCAGGGCGATCCCTGTATTACCGGAGGTGGCCTCAATCAGGGTATCGCCCGGTTTGATCTCCCCTCGCACCTCAGCATGCTGGATCATCGAAAGCGCCGGTCGGTCCTTGACTGAACCGGCCGGATTATTCCCTTCCAGCTTGACCAGAATGGTATTGGAGGAATTCCCCGGAATGCGCTGCAGGCGTACCAGCGGTGTGTTACCGACAAAGGCTTCGATTGTGGGAAATGTCATGAAGTGACCTATATTGGGAACTGTAAACGATTGTCGCTGCCATTATAAACACCCTTGTGTGGAATGACGATCACCACTAAAGTTTATATATGATGTTTTCAAAACAGGAGAATGATCAGGATGGACTCTGCCGCCAAGATCATTGACACAGAGCTGGCACTGGAACGGGCGGGAGGCAATGCCGATCTTGCTCGGGATCTCTACCAGATGCTGCAGAATGAGTTGCCTGTCTATAAAGTGAAGATCCGTAGCCTCTTCGAGACCAAAGACTTTCCGGCGCTGACCGAGACTGTCCATAAACTCAACGGCTCTGCTACATACTGCGGTGTCCCTGCCCTGAAGATGGCCGCCGACTCCCTGGAGTCGAACCTCAAACGTGGTGAGAGTGACAGATATCAGGAGGGTGTCAACGACGTGCTCAATGCCATTGACGAGGTGTTAGAAAACCCGTCACTCCCCCTGTGAACCTGCCTCACGCGATATCGATGGCAGGATCTCCATAGACATCCTGAATGGCATTGAGCAAGTTGATCCCCTCCGCCATCGGTTTCTGAAAGGCCTTGCGCCCTGAGATGAGCCCCATACCGCCTGCCCGTTTGTTGATCACCGCCGTACGCACCACCTGGTGCAGATCATCCTGCCCTGAAGGACCGCCGGAGTTGATCATACCAACCCGGCCCATATAGCAGTTGGCAACCTGGTAGCGCACCAGATCGATGGGGTGATCGCTGGTCAACTCCTCATAGACCTTCGGGCTGGTCTTTCCGAAACCGATTGCCGTAAAACCACCGTTATTCGTGGCCTGCTTCTGTTTAATGATATCTGCACCGATGGTTGCAGCCAGGTGATTGCCCTGTCCGGTCAGGTCGGCACTGGTGTGGTAATCGGTCCCCTCGTGTTTGAAGGCACTGTTGCGCAGATAGGCCCAGAGGACGGTCACCATTCCCAGTTCATGGGCATAGGCAAAGGCCTCGCTGACCTCCTGGAGTTGCCGTCTCGACTCCTGCGAACCGAAGTAGATAGTCGCGCCCACCGCAACGGCCCCCATATCAAAGGCCTGGTCAACTGAGGCGAACATCGTTTGATCACAAAAATTCGGGTAGGTGAGTAACTCATTGTGATTGAGCTTGACGAGAAAGGGGATCCGGTGGGCATAACGCCTCGCCACTGAGCCCAACACCCCTAATGTTGAAGCTACGGCATTACAGCCCCCTTCAATGGCCATCTCACAGATTGTGGAGGGATCAAAGAAAGCCGGATTGGGTGCAAATGAGGCGCCAGCAGAGTGCTCCACGCCCTGATCCACCGGCAGGATAGAGAGATAGCCGGTACCGGCGAGTCGTCCCGTGTTATAGAGTAATTGCATATTCCTCAGTACGGTTGGGGAACGGTCCTTATCGCCCATGACCCGACTGACATAATCGCTTCCGGGCAGGTGCAGCATGGACTTGGGTATTCCTTTACATTGATGCCCCAGCAGGTAATCCGCCTCCTCACCGAGCATCTCGACAATTGCACTCATATCATCCTCCTGAGCCAAACAATATCTGTAAAGTCATGGAATTAGGAACTTTACTTGAACTTGTTTATTAAATTGATAAACTTCATTCAATACGTTCCTTACCCGTATGAAAAATACACAAAATGCGCCCAATACTGATTCTCATGCTTATGATGGTGCCGCTGTTTGCCCAGGCCTCTGTTGCTGAAAAAGCGGGACAGGACAGCGATTCACCGGCCCTCACCTATCGACTGAAAACCATTTCTGTTGTGCGTACCAGTCCGAACGGACACATTGTCGATGTCTGGGACAGCAATACCCTGTTCACATCAAATGTAGCAGACGGCGACTGGATTCGCGTGACCGGTACTTTTCCTGACGGTGACTGGCAGCCGGTATCCAAACCGCTGTGGGTCAACCGTTACTACACCAAGTCATTCACCCCCAAATACAAACCCACCCCTGCCAGGACTCACCCGGGCGTGGTTCGCTATGTCGAGATCGACAAATCTACGTTTGAACTGAAGGTGATTGAGAAGCGAGACAAGCAGAAGGACGTCATCTTCAAGACGGAAGTAGCCCTTGGTATGGATCGCTGCCTGCCCAAATCCAAGGGTGGCCGCTGCTACTTCACTGATCCGGGCGAATACAAGGTTCGCTGGAAAATCCATGACCCGAAGGGAATCGAGTGGTGTATCCCGAAAAGCATGGAAAAAGAGTATTCAAACGCCATTGCCAGGGGCGAGCGCTGCTATCGCGGTGCCATCGGCCGCCATGCCCTCAATATCGGCAAGACCTATGCCATTCACGGTACCAGTAACCCTGCCAGCCTCGGCAAACGGGTCTCGCACGGCTGTATACGTACTGCCAACTCTGCAGTGAAAAAACTCTATTCCCTGATGGATGTTGGGGACAAGGTCTATATCGTCGAATAAGACCCGTTCGCCTATTCTCCCATCGCGGCACGGACGTAGACATCATAACGATGCTTTTTACTTTTAATACTCATCGTCGGTGCCCGATCAGCCAGATTGGGGGCAAAGTCCGGGCGTTTTACCACCACTCTCTTCCGGGCAATCCTAAGCGCGGCGGGCAGCAATTCCGCTGCATCACTGTCACCACCCAGAAGCTCCTGCAGCAAGCGCATCTCTTTTTTTACCCGTGCACTTTTTTGCCGATGAGGGAACATCGGATCGAGATAGACCACTTCAGGAAACTCGCTCTCGGATAACTGGTTCATCCAGCTCACCGCCTCGGCATGGACCAGGTGC
>JBEPXU010000014.1:0-17116 GCA_041641735.1 Ectothiorhodospiraceae bacterium | reverse complement strand
GGGTGACACCGGTACCGACTGCGTAAGTACGGCCTTGCGCCATCAATGCGAAACCCTCACACAGTTCGAGATACTGCCCAAACCCCCGGATCATCGTTCCAGCGACAATCCCTGGCCCGAATGGCCCAATATCTACCGGGTCGATTACGGGCAGGAAGAAGCCCAGACGAAGTTCGGAGAGGATCCGCGCCAATACCAGGTTATGACCAAAAAATTTGTCGGCGACGGCGAAGGAAACGTCAAGGAGCTGCATACCGTGGAAGTCAAATGGGAGCCGGGAAATAACGGTCGCAACGTTCCCAAAGAGATAGAGGGAACCGAAAAAGTCTGGAAAGCGGATCTCGTCCTGTTGGCAATGGGTTTTCTCGGCCCCGAACACCCCGTACTGGAGCAGCTGGGGGTGGAGCGCGACGAACGCAGTAATGCCAAGGCGGAACACGGCGACTACCACACCAATGTCGAAGGCGTATTTGCCGCCGGCGACATGCGTCGGGGACAAAGCCTGGTGGTCTGGGCTATCAATGAAGGCCGGGGCGCCGCCCGCGAATGCGACCGCTGGCTGATGGGAAGCACCGAACTGCCCTGATAAGGGAGACAACTCTCCAAGGGTTTGCAACCCTTGGGGGGTTTTGTCTATTTTTTTCCTATGAAAACAGCCCGACTCGTCATTCTGATCCTACTGTCCGGTTTATCCAGCTCATCTCCACCTCTTTGGGCCCAGCAGCACACGTTCACTCATGCCGACACCCTTCGCGGATCGATTACCCCACAGCGATCCTGGTGGGAGATGCCTTGCAGAGCCTCGCCTTTGAGATCCTTGCCCGTGATCCGAAAATGATCACGGCTCCAGCCCAGCGCCTGGCCATGGTCGAGGAGCTGGCCCATGCCAGCGGCTCACGCGGCATGGCTGGTGGTCAGGCCATCGATATCGCCGCCGAGGGCCGGAAACTGGATCTGGAACAACTGCAAAAGATGCACCGCTACAAGACCGGTGCGCTGATCCGGGCGAGCGTCAGATTGGGTGCCCTCAGCGCACTCGATACAAGTGCTGCCCAGCGCGAGGGTCTGGACCGTTACGCCGAGGCCATCGGCCTGGCATTTCAGATCCGTGACGATATCCTTGATGTGGAGGCGGATACGGAAACCCTGGGTAAACCCCAGGGATCGGACCAGGCCAAGGACAAACCGACCTACACCTCCATGCTCGGTCTGGAGGGGGCCAAAGAGAAGGCCCGGGAACTGCACCAGGTGGCCCTTGAGGGGCTAAGCCAGTTCGGAAACGAGGCCGAACCGCTACGCCTGCTCTCCGCCTACATCGTTGAACGTGCAAATTAATGTCCCGGCACTTGCATCACCGCAGCGCTGGGGCCATCATAAGCGGCTTTTCCGTTCTATATTAAAGTGACGATGTCCAAGCATAGCCCGACTCCGCTGCTGGAGACGATTGACGATCCCAGTCAACTGCGCCAGCTAGATCCCGGCCAGCTCAAGCAACTGGCGGCCGAGTTACGGGAATTTATGGTCGAATCGGTGGGAAAAACCGGCGGCCATCTCTCCTCCGGCCTTGGAACCGTTGAGCTGACCCTGGCCCTGCACTATGTCTACAACACCCCTGAAGACAGGCTGGTGTGGGATGTCGGTCACCAGAGCTATCCGCATAAAATCCTCACCGGTCGGCGTGAGAGGATGGCAACCCTGCGCCAGCTCCATGGCTTGGCAGGCTTCCCCAAACGCGATGAAAGCCCCTACGACACCTTCGGCACCGGCCACTCCAGCACCTCTATCAGTGCAGCGCTGGGCATGGCAATCGCCGCCCAGAAGGAGAAAAGCGACCGCCAGGTAGTAGCGGTAATCGGGGATGGCGCCATGACCGCCGGTATGGCCTTTGAGGCGCTCAACCACGCCGGCGATCTGGATGCCAACCTCCTGGTGGTCCTGAATGACAATGACATGTCCATCTCACCCAACGTGGGGGGGCTCTCCAACTACTTTGCCAAGGTACTCTCCGGCAAGCTCTACTCGACCATGCGTCAGGGCAGCAAGAAGGTCCTTCAGACCATGCCCAGCGTCTGGGAGCTGGCCCGGCGTGCCGAAGAACACATGAAGGGAATGGTGATCCCGGGAACCCTGTTCGAGGAGCTCGGCTTCAACTATATCGGCCCTATCGACGGCCACGATATCGACACGCTCATCAGAACCCTGAAAAATCTCAAAACCCTCAAGGGCCCTCAATTCCTGCACATCGTTACCCGCAAGGGCAAGGGCTTTGCCCCGGCTGAGGATAACCCCTGCGGTTACCACGGCGTGGGCAAGCTGGACCCGGAGACTGGCGAGAAACTGGCCAAGAGCAGTTCGGGGGTGACCTATACCGAGGTCTTCAGTGACTGGTTATGCGACATGGCCGCAGACGATGATCGACTCATCGGCATCACCCCCGCGATGCGCGAGGGATCGGGGCTGGTTCGATTCTCCGAGGAGTTCCCCGATCGCTATTACGATGTGGGCATCGCCGAACAGCATGCGGTGACAATGGCTGCCGGACTCGCCTGTGACGGTTTCAGACCGGTGGTGGCCATCTATTCAACCTTCCTGCAGCGTGCCTACGACCAGTTGATCCACGATGTGGCGCTACAGAACCTGCCGGTAACCTTCGCCATCGACCGTGCCGGGATTGTCGGCCCCGATGGACCGACACACGCAGGCAGCTTCGATTTGAGTTTCCTGCGCTGCATCCCCAATATGCTTATTATGGCGCCCTCCGATGAGGAGGAGTGCAGGCAGATGCTGACAACCGGACATCGCCACGATGGCCCTGCCGCAGTCCGTTATCCCCGTGGTAGTGGACCGGGCATTCAGGTTTCCAGCGCACTATCCCCGATGCCGATTGGCAAGGGCGAAAACGTGCGCCAGGGCAAAGACATCGCCCTGCTCTCCTTTGGTTCCATGCTGTCTGTGGCAACCGAGGTGGGCGATGAACTGGATGCCAGCGTTGCCAACATGCGCTTTATCAAGCCCCTGGACGAGGCCTTGTTACAGGAACTTGCAGCCGAACACCGACTCCTGGTCACCCTGGAGGATAACGTGGTAATGGGCGGAGCCGGCAGTGCCGTCAACGAAGCTCTGGCAGCACACGGTATCTCCATGCCGGTTCTGAATCTGGGCCTACCGGACAGCTTTGTCGAACAGGGCAGCCGTGAGGAGATACTCGCCCTCTGCGGACTCGACAAGGGTGGTATACTGCGCGCCATAGAGGCATTTGAGGCCACTAATTCTGGCCAAACACTTGCCAGCCAATCAAATTCCTAGTATTTTAGTCAACTATATTTCGATGACCGCACGCTACACCCTGAAAGTCGTGACCGATTTTGCCTCGGCACACTCATTACGCGACTACCCCGGCGATTGCCGCCGACTCCACGGCCATAACTGGAAGGTGGAGGTCGAGGCCGTCGCGTCCGAACTGAATGAGCTGGGCATGGCCGTCGACTTCAAGGTCATCAAGCAACTAGCCAAAAAGGTTACCGACGAACTGGACCACCGCTATCTCAACGAGATCGCACCGTTCGACACCATCAACCCCACGGCAGAGAACCTGGCGGCCTACATCTACCGCCGCCTGACCGAGGAGTTGGATGAGCCGCGTGTCCGTATTCACGCCGTAACCTTGTGGGAAACCGAGCGTGCCTGTGTGCGCTATACAGAGGAATAAGCATTATGAGTCAGCCCTGTGAGAGCATCGCCGACGTCCAGAGCAGTGCCGATACCCGACAGATCGCCATTAACAAGGTAGGCATCAAGGATATCCGTCACCCGGTCCGCATCCAGGACCGTAGCGGTGGTGAGCAGCACACAATTGCCAACTTCAACATGTACGTGAACCTGCCGCACAACTTCAAGGGTACACACATGTCACGCTTCGTGGAGATTCTCAACAACCACGAACGGGAACTCTCGGTGAAATCCTTCAAGGATGTACTGGCTGAGATGACCGAACGCCTGGAGGCGCAATCGGGCCACATCGAGATGGCCTTCCCCTACTTCGTTAACAAGAAAGCCCCCATCTCCGGTGTCGAAAGCCTGATGGACTATGACGTCACCTTTATCGGTGAGGTAGCCGACGGTACCCCCCACCTCAAGGTTAAGGTCGTGGTTCCGGTCACCAGCCTCTGCCCCTGCTCCAAGAAGATCTCCGATTACGGTGCGCACAACCAGCGCTCCCACGTCACCATCACCATCAGCACCGATCAGTTCGTCTGGATCGAGGACATTATCGATATCGTCGAGAAAGAGGCTTCCTGCGAGCTGTTCGGTCTGCTCAAGCGCCCGGATGAGAAGCACGTAACCGAACGCGCCTACGATAATCCAAAGTTCGTCGAGGACATGGTGCGCGATGTAGCGGTACGCCTGAATCAGGACGACCGTATCACCAGCTATATTGTGGAATCGGAGAACTTCGAGTCGATCCACAACCACTCGGCCTACGCCCTGATCGAGAAAGACAAAAGGGCCGGTTGAGGTTCATCGCTATAACGACAAAAGCCGGGCATTGCCCGGCTTTTTTATTGCTCAAACGCTACGAGTCAGATTGAACCAGACCAGTGCACAATCAGCTGCAACACGATCAGACCGTAAATACCCGCGAGCACATCATCCAGCATAATACCGAAACCACCCCCGACCCTTTGGTCGATCCAGCGAATGGGCCAGGGTTTGAGAATATCGAAACATCGGAAAAGCACGAAACCGACAGCCACCCATAGCCATCCCGTTGGCGCCATCAGCATGGTGATCCAGTAGCCGACAAACTCATCCCATACAATGCCGGGATGATCATGCACGCCAAGTTGACGCGCCGTAACATCGCAGAGCCAGATACCCAGCAAGAATGTCACGATAAGAATGGCGAGGTAGTAGATTAGCGGTAGTGGCTGAAGCAACAGATAGAGGGGAACCGCAGCAAGCGTGCCAAAGGTGCCGGGCGCCACGGGAGAGAGGCCGGAGCCGAAACCCAGTGCAAGCAGTCGTCTTGGTTCTGCCAGGTCCTTGAGTGTCAAACGCCGTACAGATTTACCCATGTTTACTCCCTGAAGTGATCGAAACCACCGGCCAGCCCCTGTAGGGCATCGGCGCTTTCACCCACAAGACGAATGCCGTTTCCCGCGACAATCCTGCCGACATAACTTGGCCTCGCGGGCCAGTCAGCCGATACCTCGGTAAATCGATCCAACCGTGCTTCCGGTACGGTAAAACAGAGCTCGTAGTCATCACCGGCAGTCAAAGCCAGCTTCAAAGCTTCGCCATCCCCGACACAATGTCTTAACGCTTGAGAACACGGCAGGCGATCCAACTCGAGCTCCGCTGAACAGCCACTGCGCTCAATAATATGACCCAGATCGGACAGCAATCCATCGGAAATATCGATCGCCGCCGAGGCAATACCGCGAAGTGTCTTGCCCTCTTCGACACGTGGCACAGGATAATCGAGTCGACTGACGAGGTAATCGGCAGCCCCCTCATCAGCGCAAGTACTTCCCTGTCGCAGCGCCAAACCGGCACCTGCATCCCCCAGAGAACCGGTTACAAAGATATGATCGCCGGGGCGGGCGCCGTTACGCAGCAGGGCCACTCCATCGGGAACCAGCCCCTGCAATTGCAGGGTCGTGGAGAGCGGCCCGCGAACGGTGTCGCCACCGACCAGTTCGACTCCGTACTGGTTGGCCAATACAAAAAGCCCCTCGGCGAAGGCCCCGACAAAATCAGGATCGGATTCGGGAAGGGTGATCGCCAGGGTAGCCCAGGCAGGTTCGGCGCCCATGGCCGCCATATCGCTGAGGCTTACCGCCAGGGTCTTGTAGCCGATAGCCCGTGGTGCCGTATTCTCGGGAAAGTGTCTTCCTGCCACCAGTGTGTCCACGCTAACGGCAAGCTGCATGCCTACGGGCACCTGTAACAGGGCGGCATCGTCCCCCACCCCGAGCAGCACATCTTTGCGATGTGACTGCGCGGTGAAATAACGCTCTATGATGGAGAATTCACTCAGGGCCATTGGAGTCTTCATAACCCGTTATCCGGGAGACGTCAGTGAGACGGTAAAATGAAATATCTTTACCGTTACTTTCTGGTGTTCTGGCGTGCCTGTACCTCGACACTACGCAGTTTTTTCGCCAACTTGTCGAGGATGCCGTTGATATACCTGTGCCCCTGCTCGGCACCAAAGGCCTTGGCCAAATCGACCATTTCATTGATCACCACACGGTAGGGAATATCGATCCGGTTTTGCAGCTCATAGATACCGATCCGCAGAATCGCCTGTTCAATCGGGTCGACCTGAGCAATGGGGCGATCCAGCACATCGGCACTCTGGGCATCAAGGGCTTCCCGGTTACCGGTGATCTCACGCAACAACTCACTGAAATACTTTTTATCGACACCCTTCATATCCTGTTCTTCCATGAACTGCTTGTCGATTTCACTCGGCGTCTCGCCGGACATTTGCCACTGATAGAGCGCCTGCAGGGCACGCTCACGCGCCAGGCTACGTGCACGACTCATGCTTTAGCCCTCCGGCAGGAAGAATGGAAGAACGAAATATGCATTATTTGCCCAGTTGCGGTAAAAGGTTGACCATTTCAATGGCGGAGAGGGTTGCCTCAACGCCCTTATTACCCGCCTTGGTACCGGCACGCTCGATGGCCTGCTCGATCGTATCGACGGTCAACACCCCAAAGGCGACCGGAATGTCATGCTCCATCATTACCTGCACCAGTCCCTTGCTGCACTCACCGGCAACAAAATCGAAGTGCGGGGTACCACCACGAATCACCGCACCGAGGGCGATAATCGCATCGTACTTTTTGCTCGCGGCCATGCGCTTGGCGGCCAGCGGGATCTCATAGGCACCGGGGACACGAACAATCTCGATCTCCGCTTCCTTCGCGCCGTGGCGCTTGAGGGTATCCACCGCACCGTCTACCAGGCTCTCCACAACAAAACTGTTGAATCGCCCGACCACGATACCGAAACGGGCACCGTTGAGGACAAAACCGCCTTCGAAACTCTTAATCTCAGCCATCTCGTTTTCCCTTGCTTTGCTTGATCCGGCCCGCATTCCGGCCGGTGATTATCTCTCAGTCGTGTACGTATTCCACCACATTCAGGCCGAAACCGGAAAGGGCATGCATCTTCTTGGGCGCACTGAGTACTCGCATATCACTGACACCCAGATCGATAAGGATCTGTGCGCCGATACCGTAGGTACGCAGGTCATCGCTCTTCTCAGCCTCGGGTACCGGTACCCCCTTGTCCTGCATTTCATAGTCCTTGATACGACGCAGCAAGGCCTCCGCCTCTTCCTGTTGTCGCAGGACAATGGCGACCCCATGCCCCTCATCATTGATGCGTTTGAGGGCATCACTCAGCGGCCAGCCACAATCCCGTTCATTACCAAACAGGTCGCAAAGGGTGTTCTGCAGATGCACCCTCACCAGTGCCGGCTCGCCCGGCTTCAACTCCCCTTTGACCAGGGCCATGTGCATTTCGTGGTTCAACAGATCCCGGTAGGCCAGCAGGCGGAACTCCCCATAGGGAGTGGGCATGGTGCATTCTGAAACCCGTTCGACAGTCGGCTCGTTTTTCAGGCGGTAGTTGATGAGATCTGCCACCGTGCCGATCTTGATCCCGTGCTCGGTGGCGAATTTCTCCAGGTCTGGACGGCGCGCCATGGTGCCGTCCTCGTTGAGGATCTCGACGATCACCGAAGAGGGTTCGAAACCGGCAAGACGCGCCAGGTCACAACCGGCCTCGGTGTGGCCGGCGCGTGTCAGCACCCCACCGCGCTGGGCCATCAGGGGGAAGATATGGCCGGGCTGAACGATATCATCGGGCGAGGCATTGGGCGCCACTGCCGCGCGAACCGTCATCGCACGATCATAGGCAGAGATACCGGTAGTCACACCCTCGGCCGCCTCGATAGACACCGTAAAGTTGGTACCATGCTTATCATTGGTATCGCTCACCATCAGCGGCAGATTCAGCTGCTGGCAACGCTCGCGGGTCAGGGTCATGCAGATAAGACCACGGCCGTAGCGGGCCATAAAATTGATGTCCTCGGGACGGATCATTGAGGAAGCCATGATCAGGTCACCCTCATTTTCACGGTCCTCGTCGTCCATCAGAATGACCATCTTTCCCTGGCGGACATCGTCGATGATCTCTTCAATACTGTTTAACGCCATAAAAATCCAATCCATATTCAGGCAGCGCCGCAAAACGGCCAGCCGTTATTTCAAGAAACCGTGTTCAGCTAGAAAGGCCTCGCTGATGCCAGTGCCTTCACTCTGGGCGGCCTGCTCACCCAGCACCAGACGCTCAAGATAGCGGGCAATCAGATCCACTTCCAGATTGATGAGTTGCCCGACGACAAAATCATTCATTGTTGTCTCAAGCAGCGTGTGTGGCACGATATTCAACATGAAGATAGCACCATCCACCTCATTGACCGTCAAACTGATTCCGTCGACGGTGATCGAGCCCTTGCGGGCGATATAGCGGGCCAGCTCGTTCGGTGCCTTAATCCTGAAGCGTATCGAACGGCCATCCTGACGACGCTCCAGCACCTCACCGACACCATCGACATGTCCACTGACCAGATGGCCTCCAAGGCGCGTTGTGGGCATCAGTGCTTTCTCAAGATTAACACGACTGCCGACACGCAAACCGGAAAAGGCGGTATGGGTCAGGGTTTCACCGGAGACATCGGCACTGAATCCATCGCCGCTAAGGCTGACAGCAGTGAGACAGATGCCGTTAACCGCAATACTGTCACCCAGTGCCACATCACTCAGGTCCAACTTGCCGCTGTTGATGCTGACGCGCATATCCGAACCCTTGGGTTCCAGTGCGGCAATTGTGCCGACAGCCTCGATAATACCGGTAAACATCAGTCTGCCTGCCTTACGGTTGCTGTCATTCGCCAGTCGTCACCGACCGCGCGGATATCATCAATGGATACCTCGACAGCATCGGCCAGACTCTCCAGCCCCGGGGTGTGGAACAGGCCACGTGCACCATCGCCCATCAGTTTCGGTGCCATGTAGATAATCAGCTCGTCAATGATCCCCGCCCGCAGCGCCGCGCCGCTGAGGATGGCCCCCGTTTCCAGCATCACCTCATTGACTTCACGCTCAGCCAGTACCCCCATCAGGGCATGCAGGTCGATGGCGTCCTGGCCTTGAGGCAAATGGATCACCTCAGCACCCGCCTTTTCCAGTTGCACCTTCACGTCCGGCTCCTCGGTCGCCGTAACAATGAGCGAATGACCGGGTTGTTTGAGGAATTTTGCATCGGTGGGTGTACTGAGGTGGGGGTCAAGCACCACGCGCAGGGGCTGACGTTCGGCCAGGGAGTCGTCAGAATTACGGACCGTCAGCGATGGGTCGTCCGCCAGGATGGTACCGATACCGCTCATCATCGCCGAACTACGCGCACGCAACCGGTGTACATCGTGGCGGGCAGCCGGACCGGTGATCCACTGGCTCTCACCCGAGGCCATGGCAGTACGGCCATCCAGGCTCATCGCCAGTTTGCAGCGTACAAAGGGACGCCTTTCCCGCATGCGAAGCACAAAACCGGGATTCAACGCCTCGGCCTGTGCCGCCAGCAGGCCGCTGGCCACCTCGATACCTGCTCCGGCAAGCTGCTTCATCCCCTGCCCCGCCACCTGTGGATTGGGATCTTCCATCGCAGCTACCACACGGGCAACGCCTGCCTCGATCAACGCCTCACTGCAGGGCGGGGTCTTGCCGTGGTGACAGCACGGTTCAAGAGTGACGTATGCCGTCGCACCCAGCGCCTCCTCGCCGGCCTGGTTCAGCGCCTCAATCTCGGCATGTGGCCCACCAGCGACGGCGTGCCACCCTTCACCGACAATCTTATTGTCCCTGACCAGTACGCAACCGACACGAGGATTAGGGTCGGTCGAGTAGAGTCCACGCTCCGCAAGCTGCAGCGCACGGCTCATCATGGCGATATCGGTGGGGGTAAAGTCAGGCATGAAACATCAACGCGTCTATTTCTCTTTTTTTACCGTATCGAGCAAGGAGAGCTGATTCTTTTTTACCGCTGCCGAAGGTTCGCTCTGCATCCGTTCGATCTCCTCGCGAAAGGCGTTCACATCCTGGAAGCTTCGGTAGACCGAGGCAAAGCGTACATAGGCGACCTCATCCAGTTCACGCAGCTCATCCATCACCCACTCTCCCAACTGCCGCGAGTTAACCTCCCGATCACCGGTCGCTCGCAGGTTGTGCTTGATACGGTTCACCGCCTGTTCGATTGCTTCCATCTGCACCGGACGCTTCTCCAGTGCCCTCATGATGCCGGAACGCAACTTATCCTCATCAAAGGGTGCCCGGGTACCGTCACGTTTGACGATTCGGGGCATCACCAGCTCGGCAGTCTCGAAGGTGGTGAAACGCTCACCGCAGGTCACGCACTCGCGACGACGGCGCACGGAATCCCCTTCGTTGGCCAGACGCGAGTCGATGACCTTGGTCTCCGGTTCACCACAAAAGGGGCAGCGCATAACAGAATTCGTTCAATAATGATGAGACCGGCACCCGAAGATGCCGGTCACTTTCATGTTAGCCATAGACCGGTAGGCGTTTGCACACCTCCAGCACCTGTTCCTTGACCTTGTCGATAACGCCTGCATCGCCGCGGGAGTCGATCACATCACAGATCCAGGTCGCCAGGTCGGTGGACTCGGCCTCACCAAAACCGCGGGTGGTGATCGCCGGGGTACCGATACGGATACCGGAGGTGACGAATGGCGACTGCGGGTCATTGGGCACGGCGTTCTTGTTCACGGTGATGTTGGAGGCGCCCAGCCAGGCATCCACATCCTTACCGGTCAGCTCCTGCTTAATGAAGCTCACCAGAAACAGGTGGTTGTCGGTGCCGCCCGAAACGACATCGTAACCGCGGTCGATAAAGACCTTGGCCATAGCGCGAGCATTGGTCACGACCTGAGCCTGGTACTCCTTGAAGGTGGGCTCCAGTGCCTCCTTGAACGCCACCGCCTTACCGGCGATCACGTGCATCAGCGGACCACCCTGGGTACCGGGGAAGACCAGAGAGTTGAGCTTCTTCTGGATCGCCTCGTTGGCCTTGGCCAGGATAATACCGCCACGGGGACCGCGCAGGGTCTTGTGCGTGGTGGAGGTAGTGACATCGGCAATCTGCACCGGGCTGGGATAGACGCCAGCGGCGATTAGGCCGGCCACGTGGGCCATATCCACGAACAGGTAGGCCCCCACTTTGTCGGCAATATTACGAAAACGCTGCCAATCGACCACACGGGAGTAGGCGGAAAAGCCGGCGACGATCATCTTCGGCTTGTGCTCGTCGGCCAGGCGCTCAACCTGCTCGTAGTCGATTTCACCGGTGGCCTCGTCCAGGCCGTACTGCACGGCGTTGTAGATCTTGCCGGAAAAGTTGGGCTTGGCGCCGTGGGTCAGGTGACCGCCGGCGTCGAGGCTCATACCAAGGACGGTGTCGCCCGGCTGCAGCAGCGCCATATAGACAGCAGCATTGGCCTGGGAGCCGGAGTGGGGCTGAACGTTGGCGTAATCGGCACCGAACAGCTCCTTGACCCGGTCGATGGCCAGTTGTTCGGCGATATCCACATACTCGCAACCGCCGTAATAGCGCTTGCCCGGGTAACCCTCGGCGTACTTGTTGGTCAGCACCGAGCCCTGCGCTTCCATCACACGGGGGCTGGTGTAGTTCTCGGAGGCAATCAGCTCGATGTGCTCCTCCTGACGAACCCGCTCCTGCTCCATCGCATTCCACAGTTCGTCATCATAATCACGAATATTCATCTCTTTGCTAAACATTCAGCACCCCTGATCGCCAATAGAACTGATAAATCAAACAGTTATAAACATATCGCAGAGCACTTTCCAAACCGGTAACAAATTTAAATCCGTTTCCGGAAAAGCGCCTACAGAAAACGCATAAGATTACCCGATCCGGGCAGATTTTTCATGGATTTAAACATTTTCAACCCAATCCGGTCTGAGCCTTAAGATTCCCATGAGCATAAAAAAACCCTGCCGAAGCAGGGTCCATGAATATTCAGGATTTCCTATCCAAATATCTCTGTGGTAGCAGAGTCTTCTTCCGTGTGGCCGATCGGGCTTCTAATTATGTACTCCCCCCAGAGTTCGTTATTGCCAGTAGTCTTCCTTCACCTCACCGCCGGCGACCTGTGTCAGTGCCTTTTTGATGGCTTCGGGTGACTCGACAATATTCATAAAGCTGTTATCACCCATCATCGACAGATCAGGGAAGTTGATGGCAATTCGGAAACGTGCATACAGATGATACACCTTGTTGCCCGAAACCAGAATCTCATAAGGCAGGTGAGCGGTAGACTTGACGTCCTTGAAATCGATGATGCTCATGATGTAGCTCTCATCCATATACTTGTCACCGCCCTTGGCCGGCTTTTTACGTGAAACACCGAAGACCACCTCATCCTTGCCGGGAACCTCGATGCGATACACCTGATTAACACCGGCAACACCCTTTTTCAGGTTATCGGCAACGGTCTTCACCGCCTCATCGTGCGAAGGATACTCGGCCAGCTCGTGCATATTCACATCATCGAAATACTCCATGCCGAACATGTAGTGATACTTGCGCAGCTTCTTGACACGCATTCCATCTTCGGCACCGAAAACGGACTTCTTGCCCAACACCTGTGCCAGCTTAGCGGTAACAGCGGCCAGGTCTCCCTTCATGCGGTATACATGCGACATGTAGGTCGGGTTGGTATAGCTGACCTGAATATCATCACCGACTTTCGTCACAGAAACACGCTGCGCTGCACCGTAGCCGCCGAAATCAGATTTGGCTGCATTTTGCTTGAGGGTATCGTTGGTGATCGCGATGACCGCGGCACCTTTATAAGGAGAGTAGCTACCCACCACCTCAAAACCGGCATCGCTCAGCTTCTTCTCAACCTGCTGCTGCACGGTGGCAACATCACCCGTCGTCACCTCAGCCAGTACAAACGGTTTGTACTTCTCGCTTGCCGCTTGCGAAGTGACAGATACCGCCACCAATGCAAACGCCATTAATAACTTCTTAATCATGTTACTGCACCCTAAAACGAATCATAAAAACGGGGTAACAAGCATATACCTGTTACCCCGTATTCTTACCTCTGACTACTTCTACCTGCCACTGATTAGAAGTTCATGCGCAGGGAAACGGTGTAGCCGATCTGCGAATGGGTAACTTCATGGGAAGTACCAGTGGGAGGAACACTACCGTCCATAGTTCCATTATCAAACGCATCGCTAATCGCGCCGGTATCAATGGTCTTAGATACCTCCGGTGCCATAACGATCGCACCCTCGATAGTCATGTTCTTATTCACCTCGAAGCCACCACCCACTGTGTAGTGAGACTCCACAATAGCCGGGAAGAAGTGGTTGTTGAATGTGTTGATGGCCTGGTTGGTATAGGTTGTAACCGGATTGGTACTGGAGTTTGGCAGTACATCGATTGGGTCATCGCCGTGGTTGTAACCGAAGCCTACCCAGAAATCACCACCATTATACTTGGCGCCGACACCGTACACATCCTGATCCTGCCAGTTGAAATCGCTGTAACCATCGGCAGAGCCCCACTGTATCTGCTTGGCATCAGCGGTCAGCATCCATTGATTCATGGTATATGCGATACCGACTTTCACCTCTGCGGGCTGCTCGAGGTCATCGGAGGTAATGACTTGCATCGCAGGCATCGGCGCATTCGGTCCAACCTGGAAACCGTCTGCAGCATCAGTGATCTGACTCTCATAGTTCATGCTAATCGGGGATTGGTAGGACACACCCAGAGTCATGCTGTTGTTGAGGTCAAAGTAGCCACCAACAGTGAAACCGGTACCGAGGTCACTGGAAACACCGTTACCGGTAGTGCCCGCGGGAGTTACATAATTCAAATCCAGTGCGCCATACTGAATAACCGGGGCGATACCCAGACCGAAGTTATCCTTATTATAGGCTAGGGTCGGTACGAACTTCATCAGCTGCAGGCTACTGGTAGCGCCGAAGAGGCCAGCTTCGTCACGGTAATCCACACCCATACCGGCGGTACCGTACATACCTAGACCGAACACAAGGTTATTGTTGATGCGGGTGCTCATGGAGACTTCAGGGATAACATTGGTATCAGCCGCACTGTTCGCGCTTGCCGCAGCACCGGTTACATTGGACTTGGCGCTGACATCGGGCTGGAAGAGTGTACCACCAATGGCAAACTCGCTGCCTTCAGACTTGCCCAGCAGCGCCGGGTTGCTCAGGGCGTTCTCGGAGCCGAAGAAAGCGGCGGTGCCGGTACCACCCAGGGCGCGGGACTGGGCACCCAGGCCGATGAGGTTGTCACCGTTGGTGGCGAAGGCCGGAGCCGAGATCAGGGTTGCCGCAGCAACGGCCAGGGAAATTCTGGTTTTTTTCATGTGGTCACTCCTCACATCACAGGTTTAAGTTTTACTTATGTCGTCAACAGATTTTATGAGTTATCTGCTTTTTTGCTTTTCTTGATGCTGGATACGATATGGTTGCGTGTGATGTATGTCAAGGACTGACAAAAAAATATTTCTTTATAATCAATGCTTTATAAGAATTCACTTATATTAACACTCTCTTATGCATCAAAGAATGTATGCGAAAACAAGACGTTAATTTCACGTAACGAGTCGATAAGTGAAATAAATGGAACAGCCGAATTTATGGTCTGTATTCCTTGATTACGGAAATTCACCATAACAGTCCGTTGGATGCACGGCATGTTAAAGCCAAGCGCAGTGCAGCTCGAAAATCTCTGGGCAAAAAAAATCCCCCAAAATGGGGGATTTTTATCGGAGAGTACCCGTTTAGATGTAGAGGGTAATATCCGCTTCGCCGGCAAATTCAAAGAAAGTTGCCGCGCCGCCGAACTCCACACCATCGATGAATTCAGACGGGTTCATCTCGAACAGATCCACGGTCATCTGACAGGCGACCATCTTAACATCTGCCTCGACGCACAGCTCACGCAGGTCTTCTACGCTCGCTACACCCTTCTTCTTCATCTTTGCTTTCATCATGGCGGTCATCATGCTCTGCATACCGGGCAGTGCCTGAACCATTACCGGCATCGGCATCGGCATCGGCATACCTGGATTACCCAGAGAGGTAACCTGCAGGTTCAGATCCTTCTTCAGGCACTGCAGGCCGTAGAAGGTCCAAAAGATCTGGACTTCATAGCCCAGCGCGGCCGCGGTGGACGCCAGGATAAAGGGCGGATATGCCCAGTCCAGGGTCCCCTTGGTCGCGATAATCGCCATTTTTTTCTGATCTGACATCGGGACTTCCCCCCATTAATTACTGTGGTATGTGGTGCTTAGGCCTTCTTAATCATAAAGACGAACTTGCCGCCTTCTTCACCGGATTCCAACAGCTCGTTACCGGTTTGCTTGGCAAAGGCCTCAAAGTCTTTAACTGAGCCCGGATCGGTAGCAACGATGCGCAGGGTCTGACCAGCTTCCATACCAGCAAGGGTTTTCTTAGCACGCAGGATCGGCAGCGGGCAGTTCAGGCCGGATGCATCGAGTTCTTGATCGAAGTTTGCCATTTTTCATTCTCCTAATGGATTTTTGGATGAAACAATGCCTCGGTCACACCATTGCGCCACCGAGTCATAAGTAAAAATTAGAATTCAATAGCGTACTTATATGCCAACTGCTGTTTTAAAGCAACCCTTCAGGGCCCCTGCCAATGCGTGGCCCCCCGGCATAAAAAATATAAATACAAATAAATTCATATACTTATAATCTATGCATAGTAAAATGCTGTGCTATTTTCCTGTCCGGGTAGTGCCCCTGCAACCTAAATAGTGCGACATGGTTTATAGTCAATGAGGCAAACTTTCGTCACCCTATGCGGTCTTAGGCAGTGAAGTAGAATACTCCGAGACTCGATCCACATAACCCATGTAAATACGGTTGAATGAGAAAATCCACCCTATTAGCCAGCAGCTGCCTCTTTGCCACCCTGCTTGGCAGCCCGTTTATGCCCAGCTATGCCCAGCCTGTCGCCAGCGATCTTCCCGAAATGGGCGACAGTTCAGGGACGACCCTTTCCCTTAAGCAGGAGTTGGCGCTTGGCAGGGCGATAAAGAAACAGCGATACAGTGATGTCATCATCAAGGATCCTATTGTTGAGGGCTATATTGAAGGACTCGGCCACTCACTCTCCTCTGCCGCCATCACTGACCGTAACCATTTCGACTTTTTCGTCACCAATGAACCCAGAATCAATGCCTTTGCGTTGCCTGGCGGCTATATTGGCGTTCATGCCCGCACCATACTGGCCAGCCATTCCGAGAGCGAGTTGGCGGCTGTGCTTGCTCATGAAATTGCTCATGTCACACAACACCATATTGCACGTAGCATCGAGAAGATAAACCAGATGAACCTGCCGATGACGGCCGCAATGATTGCCGCCATTTTGCTCAGCGGGGGTGATCCTCAGGTCAGCAGTGCCGCCATTATGAGTAGCCAGGCCGGCAGTACCCAAATGGCCATTGATACCATTCGAGCGAATGAAAAGGAGGCCGATCGTGTCGGTATGCAACTGCTCGCTGCTGCGGACTTCGACCCACGTGGCATGGGCAACTTTTTTGGTCAGCTCCAGACCGAGACTCGCTATAACGCACAGGGAGCCCCTGAATTTTTACGCACTCACCCGGTTACGACTCGCAGGCTTGCGGAGGCCGAAGATCGGGCCAGGCAGTATCCGCTACAACTAAAGGACAACAGTATTCATTACGATCTGGTCAAGGCCCGGCTACGAATGCTAATGACGGACTCCCCGGAAACACTTTTGCAGGAAGTTCAGGCATCCAAACCCGGAAATGCCAAGCACAGGGAAGCAAAGCGCTATCTCAATGCGCTGCTCCTTGAAAAACTGGGGGAAACGAAGAAAGCCCGAACATTGCTTGAGTCATTACTCAAGCAACATCCCGAACGCATCGCTTATATATATGAACTTGCTCAACTTGAAGATCG